>DASPQQ010000036.1:0-9109 GCA_035624885.1 Bryobacteraceae bacterium
CGTGACCACGGGGCCGCTCGGCCAGGGTTTTTCCAACGGCGTCGGCATGGCGATCGCGGAAGCGTGGCTCGCGGCGCGTTTCAACCGGCCCGGCCACGAGATCGTCAACCACCACATCTACTCGATCTGCGGCGATGGCGATCTGATGGAAGGCGTCTCGCAGGAAGCAGCATCGATCGCCGGACATCTGCAACTGGGCAGGATCATTTACCTTTACGACAGCAACCACATCTCGCTCGCGGGTGCGACCAGCCTCTGCTTCACCGAAGACGTGGCGAAGCGTTTTGAGGGCTACGGCTGGCACACGCGGCACGTCGAAGACGGAAATAACATCGACGACATCGAGGCCGCGATCCGGGAGGCGCAGGCGGAAACGTCCAGGCCTTCGCTGATTCTGGTCCGCACGCACATCGGCTACGGCAGCCCGAAGAAGCAGGACACGTTTCACTCGCACGGCAGTCCGCTGGGCGAAGACGAACTGATCGCCACCAAGCAGGCGCTCGGCTGGCCGACGACCGACAAGTTTTTCCTCCCGCAGGCCGCCACCGATCATTTCCGCAGGGCGCTCGAATGCGGCGCCGCCGCGCAGCGGGAATGGCAGAAACGGTTCGATGCCTACAAGGCCGCTTATCCGGCCGAAGCTGCCGAACTCGAGCAATGCATGAGCGGCAAATTGCCCGACAATTACGCCGCCGACCTGCCGAAATGGAAGCCGGGCGACAAGGCCATCGCGACCCGCGCCGCCGGCGGCGAAGTGCTCAACGCGCTGGCGAAGCGAATCCCCAATCTGGTGGGCGGCTCGGCCGATCTGAATCCATCGACCAACACCGCGCTCAAGGGCGAGGGCGATTTTCAGCCGCCCGAATCGGGTGGTCCCGGGACGCAGGGCGCGGTTGGCGGCCTGTGGGGCTATGCCGGGCGGAACATGGCATTCGGCGTGCGCGAACACGCCATGGGAGCGGCGATCAATGGCATGGCCGCGCATGGCGGCGTGATCCCTTTCGGCGCCTCATTCCTCGTTTTTTCCGATTACGTGAAGCCATCGATCCGGCTCGCGGCGCTCAGCAAGCTGCATACGATCTGGGTGTTTACCCACGACAGCATCGCGGTCGGCGAAGACGGGCCGACGCATGAACCGATCGAACAGATCGCGGGCCTTCGGGCCATCCCCGGTCTCACCGTGATTCGTCCGGCCGATGCGAATGAAACCGCGGAAGCGTGGGCGTTCGCCATCCGGCATCCCGGCCCGACGCTCCTCGCTCTTTCCCGCCAGAATCTGCCGCATCTCGACCGCAGCGCAGCGAGCGGAGAAGTCGCGAGGGGCGCCTACATCCTCTCCGATTCCTCGGGCAGTCCCGATGTCATCCTGATCGGCACCGGCTCCGAGGTTTCGCTCTGCGTCGAGGCGCAGAAGGCTCTCAGGGAAAAGGGAGTCTCGGCGCGCGTGGTCAGCATGCCGTCGTGGAGTCTGTTCGAAGCTCAGGATGCCGGCTACCAGGAATCGGTTCTGCCCGCGGCCGTCCGCAAACGTGTCTCCGTCGAAGCCGGTTGCTCGCTCGGCTGGCATCGCTGGGTTGCGGATGGCACGGTCATCTCCATCGACCGCTTTGGCGCCTCGGCGCCGGGCGAGGAAGTGATGAAGCGCTTCGGATTCACGGCGGAAAACGTGACGGCCGCCGCCCTCGCCCTGCTCGGCAAATAATTTTTCGCGGGGACTAGAGTTTTTCCGGGGACCGCCGATATGGTTATCAAGCTGTCCTCCACTTGACTATGACCGGCGGCGATAGCCAAGAATCGCCGTCGGCCTCCTCCCCCATCCGCTCCTATTCCCGGATACCGGTCAGAATGCTTTCGATCTTCCCGCCAAGTGCCTCAAGCGAGAAGGGTTTCTGCAGGAAATGCGTCCCCGGCCGGAGAATCCCCTGCCGGGCCATCACATTTGCGGTGTAGCCGGAAACAAAGAGGACCGGCAATCCGGGACGAAGTTTCTCGAGGCGGTCGCGCAGTTCCGGGCCGGGGATTTCCGGCAGCATGACGTCGCTGATCACGAGATCGATCGCAATGTCAGGATCCTCACACATTCTTGCGGCTTCCGTGGCGCTCTCGGCCACCATCGCCCTGTACCCGAAGTGCCGCAGGGCCTCCGCCGTCATCCCGCGCACCAGTTCGTTGTCTTCGACGAGCAGGATGGATCGGCTGGCTTTCGATGTGACGCCCGGCGCGCCTTCCTCTCTTTCGGCCGCGCCGCCGCGAAGACGCGGGAAATAAATCCGGAACGTCGTGCCGCGACCGGGCTCGCTGGCAAGATGAATGAACCCGTGATTCTGGCGGACAATCCCGTATACCGTCGCCAGCCCGAGCCCCGTACCCTTCTCCCTGGTGGTGAAGAATGGCTCGAACACATGCAGGGCCGTTTCGGCATCCATTCCGATACCGGTATCGCTGACCGTGAGCAGAACATACTCGCCGGCAGGAACCGGGGGATTCTGCCCCGTCGAAGCCCCGCCGATGGCGACATTGGAGGTCTCGATGGTCAGCTTTCCGCCCTCTGGCATCGCGTCGCGGGCGTTGGCCACCAGATTCATCAGCACCTGATCCACCTGCGTGGAATCAAGCAGAACGTCCCAGAGATTCGCGCCAGGCACCGTGCGCAGCTGCACGTTTTCGCCGACGAGCCGCGCGAGGATCGGCCGGCTCTCGGCCAGCGTCCGGTTGAGATCGAGCGGCCGCGGCCTGATCACCTGCTGGCGCGAAAACCCCATCAGCTGCTTTACCAGATTGCGGGAACGGGTGCCGGCGTTGAGGATGCCCGCAACCGCGTCCCTGTCGTCCGGGCTCAGATTCTTCGATGAAGCCAGCATCTCGGCGTATCCGGAGATGACGGTGAGCGAGTTGTTGAAGTCGTGCGCGATGCCGCCGGTGAGCCGGCCGAGCGCTTCCATCTTCTGCGCCTGCGCCAGTTGCGTCTCGAGCTGTGCCCTGTGCTGCTCGGCGGCGCGGCGCTCCGTCAGGTCGCGCGTGACGGTTGCCTGGCAGATGGGGTTTCCCTCCGCGTTGCGGATCAGGATGGCCTCGATTTCCGCCGGGATCGCCTGGCCCGTGCGGAAGTTGCGCAGCCGGCCCTCGGTCCGCACCCAGCCGTCCCTTTGCAGCGCGGCCAGGATGTTGGTTTTGAGGCGCTCGAGATCCTCGGGCGGAACGAAGTCGTAAACCGTGACCCCGCGCCCGGGCTCGAAGTCCTCCAGCCCCACCATGACCTTCCCCGCATGATTCAGGTATGTCGCTTCGCCATCGAGCGTGGCGATGCCGATGAAATCGTGGCTGGTCTCGATCAGTGAATCCGCGATCCGGCGCCGTTCTTCGGCCTGGCGGCGCTCGGTGATGTCGAGACTCATCACGAAGATGCCTTCGGGCACCGGGGTGACGCTGAATTCGTACCAGCGGCGGGCGCCTGCCGGGAAGATGTACTCTTCGTCGAAACGCTGCGGCACCCGCTGCTCCATGCATTCGCGGTAACGCGCGAAGACGTTCGAGTTTTCGACGCCCGGGTACATCTCCTGCATGCGCCGGCCGACCAGTTCTTCGCTCCGCTTCATTCCGTGTTTCGCTGCAGCCTCGTTCACGTAGAGGTAGCGCCAGTCGAAATCGATCAGCATGCAGCCCTCGAACATACCGTCGAGCGCGTGGCGGAAGCGTTCTTCGGCTTCGAGCAGCGCCTGCTCGTTGCGCTTGCGGCGATCGGTATCCAGCGCGACGCCGCACAGACGGAACGGCTCGCCCGATTCGTCGTAGAAAAATTCGCCCAGAGCCGCCACCCAGTGGATGCTGCCATCGGGCCAGACAATGCGAAACTCGTGCGAGTAGGCAGTCCGCGTCGCGCGGGCGCGCGCGACAACGTCGTTCACGCCCGCCAGATCTTCCGGGAACACGGATTTTTCGAAGGTGGCGTAGGTGCCGTCATATCCGCCCGGCTCGAGCCCGAACATTCGCTCCGAATGCCCGTCCCAGACGATCCTGCCGGTCCGCAGATCCCAGTCGAAGATGCCGACGCCGGCGGCCTCCATGGCCATTTTCAGACGCCGTTCGTTCTCGGCGAGCGCTGCCGCACCCTTTCGCCTCTCGTCCTCGCGGTCGAAGCTGCGCATCACGAAGCCGATATCGTCGGCCACGCGCTGCAGCAGATCGACTTCGCTCGGGCCGAAGAAGCCGGCCTCGCCGGCATAGATCGAAAGCAGGCCGCGCGATTCGCCGCTGACGCGAATCGGAATGGCGGCCGAGGCCCGCCATCCGGCCCGGCGCGCTTCCTCATGCCACGGCAGCGTTGCGGGATCGTTCAGAAAGTCGCCGGTGATCACGGGAGAGCCCAGCCGGAACGCCCTTCCGCCGGGACCGAGGCCCTCTTCGCGCAGGTCGGAGAACATGCGGATGCGGTCCGTATAACCGGTGCCGTCGCCCCAGCGGGCGATCACTTTCAGCTCGTGCGTTGCCGGATCATGCCAGTGGACCGACGCCATGGCGAACCGGCCTTCTTCCACCAGCACCCGCGTGACCTCCGCGGGGTACTCCTCGCGCGAGCGCGCCACCACCGCGGCCCGCGTGACGCCGCCGAGAGCGGCATACCACCGGGTCACCTGAGTTGTGACGTTGTCACTGGGGTTCCTTTCCGACATTCGTCGATCCGGGCTCCCTGTCATGATAAGACAGCCATGCTGGAAATGTCCGGTATACTTGCCTGAGTGAGAATGGCAACGAATCTTAACAGGGCGTCCTCGATTGCCGGCTTTCTGCTGATGGCGGCCTTTTCCGCGTCGCCCGGCTTTGCCCAGCAGGATCCCGACTGGACAAAACCCTTCCCGCCCTTCAAAATCCTCGGAAACATCTACTGGGTGGGAACTTACGATCTTTCGACCTACCTCATCACCACGCCCGCCGGAGACATCCTTATAAATACCGGCCTTGCTTCCACGGTTCCCGAGATCAAAGCCGGCGTGGAAAAACTCGGCTTCAGGATGTCCGACGTGAAAATCCTCACCGCCACGCACGGGCATTACGACCACGTGGCCGGGATGGCCGAACTGAAGCGGATGACCGGGGCGAAGCTGATCATTTCCGCGCCCGACGCCGAACTGCTCGAAAGCGGCGGCAGGGCCGATTTCCGCTTCGGCGACACCCCGGGTGCCCGCTTCGAGCCGGTCAAGGTCGACCAGACTTTCAGGGACGGCGAGACGATTTCGCTCGGCGGCACGGTCCTGACCGCTCACCACCATCCCGGGCACACCAAAGGCGCCACCAGTTTCACGCTCGACGTGAAGGAGAACGGCAGGATTTATAAGGTGGTCATCGCCAATCTGGGTTCGATAAATCCCGGCGTGAACGTGGCCGGCATGCCGAAATATCCCGGAATCGCGGCCGATTATGCGAAAACCTTCGCCGCGCAGAAGGCCATGAATATCGACGTTTTTCTGGCTTCCCACGCCAGCCAGTTCCGCCTGCACGAGAAATACAAGCCCGGCGACCCGTACGACCCCAACCGTTTCGTCGACCCCCAGGGCTTTCACGAAGCCGTGGAAAGGCTTGAAAAGACGTACCTGACGCAACTGGCCCGGGACCGTAAATAGCGTTGTGGTATAAATATGGAAGATTTGCGTCCCGGCGGAAGTCCGGCTGGGGCGTGCTTTGTTGACAGCGATTGGAAGTTTTCGCTAACCTGTTAAGGTTTGGCTGTATAGCTTTCTTGAGCTTCCGGCTACCATCTCCGGCGTCGGAGATCCGGCCGGGGCGAGGTCCCGAGGTTCGTTCCTGACTTTTGCTTGGGAAACGGGCATGGACCTGTCCAAAGCCTGAGCGGCATCGTGATTCAGGGCCGCTCGTTAACTGACGCATTTAATTTAAGGAAGCCAGTGCCGCTTTTTGTGCTGGTGAGGGATTTTTAGTGCCGACATTCAATCAACTCGTGCGTAAGGGCCGGCAGGCGCCGGCATGGAAAACGGCCAGTCCGGCATTGCAGAGCTGCCCGCAGAAGCGTGGCGTCTGCACCCGCGTCTACACCTCGACGCCGAAGAAGCCGAACTCCGCGCTGCGGAAGGTCGCGCGCGTCCGCCTGACCAACGGCATCGAAGTGACGACGTATATCCCGGGCGTGGGCCACAACCTCCAGGAGCACTCGATCGTGCTCATCCGCGGCGGCCGTGTGAAGGACCTGCCCGGTGTCCGCTATCACGTGGTGCGCGGCGCGCTCGATACCGCCGGCGTCGCCAACCGCAGGCAGGGCCGTTCGAAGTACGGCGCCAAACGTCCCAAGGCCGCGACGAAGTAATAAGGATCTGAAATATGCCCCGACGCAGAAGCGCAGAAAATCGTGAAGTCAGCCCCGATCCGGTGTTCAACTCGACGCTCGCCGAGAAGTTCATCTGCTCGATGATGTGGGACGGCAAGAAGTCCACCGCGCAGAGGATCTTCTACGATTCGATGAAGAAGCTCGAGGAGCGCGGCGGCGGCGAAGAAGCGATCAAGCTGTTCAAGAAGGCGGTCGAGAACGCCAAGCCGCTGCTCGAAGTGAAGACGCGGCGCGTGGGCGGCGCCAACTATCAGGTGCCGATCGAAGTGCCGCAGAACCGCCGCACGAGCCTCGCCATCCGCTGGATTCTGTCGAACGCCCGCGGTCGGGCGGAGAAGGGCATGGCTGACAAGCTGGCCAACGAGCTGAACGATGCCGCGAATCTGCGCGGCGGCGCCATCAAGAAGCGCGATGACGTACATCGCATGGCGGAGGCCAACAAGGCTTTCGCACACTATCGCTGGTAGACGAGAGAGAAGAAGTAAGAGACCCAGACGGATTTCATGCCACGCACCATTCCACTTGAGCGGATGAGAAACATCGGCATCGCTGCCCACATCGATGCCGGTAAGACCACCACGACCGAACGCATTCTTTATTACACCGGCCGATCGCACAAGATTGGTGAAGTCCATGAAGGCACTGCCACCATGGACTGGATGGAGCAGGAGCAGGAGCGCGGCATTACGATTACTTCCGCCGCGACCACCGCGTCCTGGCGCGACATGCAGATTAATATCATCGACACGCCGGGCCACGTCGACTTCACCGCCGAAGTCGAACGTTCGCTGCGCGTGCTCGATGGCGCCGTTGCGGTGTTTGACGCCGTGGCCGGCGTTCAGCCCCAATCGGAAACCGTCTGGCGTCAGGCCGACAAATACGAAGTTCCGCGCATCTGCTTCATCAACAAGATGGACCGGGTGGGCGCGGATTTCTATCACTCGGTGCAGACGATTGTCGATCGTCTCAAAGCGCGTCCCGTGCCGATCCAGATCCCGGTGGGCGCCGAAGATCAGTTTAAAGGCGTCGTCGACCTTGTCGAAATGAAGGCCGTGATCTGGCGCGATGAAACGCTTGGCGCCAAGTTCGATGTGGTTGAGATTCCCGAAGACCTGAAGGAAAAGGCGAAGGAATACCGCGATCACATGATCGAAGCGATCTCGGAATTCGACGATCACCTGATGGAGAAGTTCCTTGAAGGCAAGGAGCTCTCGGTTGCGGAGATCAAGGCCGGTATCCGCAAAGCCACGATCGCGATGAAAATCTTCCCGGTCATCTGCGGTTCGGCATTCAAGAACAAGGGCGTGCAGACCATGCTCGACGCCGTGGTCGACTATCTGCCCTCGCCGCTCGATATTCCGGATGTCAAGGGCACTGCGATCGACGACAAGTCGATCGAGATGACGCGCAAGGCTTCGGACACAGAGCCTTTCTCGGCTCTCGTTTTCAAGATCATGACGGACCCGTATTCGGGTCAGCTCGCGTTCTTCCGCGTGTACTCGGGCAAGATGAACGCCGGCGAATCGATTTATAACGTTGCCAAGGGCCGCAAGGAGCGCGTGGGCCGCCTGCTGCGCATGCATGCCAACAAGCGCGAAGACATCAATGAGATTCTGGCGGGCGACATCTGCGCCGCGGTCGGGCTCAAAACGGTTTCGACCGGTGACACGATCTGCGATGAAGAGCATCCGATCACGCTTGAAGCGATCGACTTTCCAACGCCCGTGATTCAACTCGCGGTTGAGCCGAAGACCAAAGCCGATCAGGAAAAGATGGGCATGGCCATCGCGAAGCTGGCTCAGGAAGATCCTACGTTCCGGGTGAACACGGACGCTGAAACCGGACAGACCATCCTGTCGGGTATGGGCGAACTGCATCTGGAAATTCTGGTCGACCGCATGAAGCGCGAGTTCGGCGTGGTGGCGAACGTCGGCAAGCCCATGGTGGCCTATCGCGAAACGATTCGCGGCACAGCGGAATACGATTACACGCACAAGAAACAGACCGGCGGCAGCGGTCAGTACGCGCGGTGCAAGCTGCGCGTGGAGCCGAATCCAACGGGCTACGAGTTCGTCAATGAAATCAAGGGCGGGACGATTCCGAAAGAATTCATCCCGGCGGTGGAAAAAGGCGTCATCGAGGCGCTGGAAGGTGGCGTGCTCGCAGGCTACGCCCTCGAGAACGTGAAGGTTGCTGTATTCGACGGCGCCTACCACGAAGTCGACTCGTCGGAAATGGCATTCAAGATCTGCGCTTCCATCTGCTGCAAGGAAGCGCTGCGCAAGGCGAAGCCGATCATCCTCGAGCCGATCATGGCGGTGGAAGTGGTGGTGCCGGAAGAGTACATGGGACCCGTGAATGGCGATATCGTTTCCCGCCGCGGCCAGCTCGAAGGTACGGAGATTCGGGGAACGACGCAGATTATCAAGTCGAGCGTGCCGTTGAGCGAAATGTTCGGTTATGCGACCGAGCTGCGCTCGCGCACGCAGGGTCGCGGCAGCTTCACGATGCACTTCTCGCGTTACGACGAAGTGCCCCGCAACATCAGCGAGGAAATCGTGAGCCGCGTGCAGGGCAAGGTTACCAAGTAGAGGCGAAGTACAGAAGGTTTTATAAGGAGATCCTGGGCAAATGGCGAAAGAGAAATTTGATCGCAGCAAACCGCACATCAATATCGGGACGATCGGGCACATCGACCACGGCAAGACGACGCTGACGGCGGCGATCACCAAGGTGCTGGCCAAGCACAACCCGAAGGTGTCGTTCCGTTCG
>DASPQQ010000037.1:0-6932 GCA_035624885.1 Bryobacteraceae bacterium
GCACGGCTATCCGGAACTGGCGTACAGCTGGCGCAAGGTCATGCTCCCGATCGCGGCGGCCGGTTATCACGTGGTGGCTCCCGATGTGCGCGGTTACGGGCGCACGACCGGCGGCGATACCCGTGACGACACGGAGCTTTATTCCTACAGCACGCTGAATCTGGTCCGGGATGTGCTCGGCCTCGTGACGGCGCTGGGCGAGAAGTCGGTGGCCGGGGTGTTTGGCCATGATGCCGGATCGCCCATTGCCGCGTGGTGCGCGGTCTCGCGCCCGGATGTGTTTCGCTCGGTGGCGATGATGAGCGCCCCGTTTGGCGGGACGCCGTCGATTCCGGTGGGCGCGCCGCCCGCCGCGCCGCGCGCGAATCTCGATCAGCAGTTAGCCGCGCTGCCGCGCCCGCGCAAGTATTATCAGGCGTATTATTCGACGCGCGAAGCCAATGACAACATGCTGCACGCGCCGCAGGGCCTGCATGCGTTCTTCCGCGCCTATTACCACTACAAGAGCGCGGACTGGCCGGGGAACAAGCCGCATCCATTGAAGAACGCATCGGCCGAAGAGATGGCGCAGATGCCGGCATACTACGTGATGGATCTGGACAAGGGCATGGCGGAGACGGTCGCTCCGGTGATGCCAACGGCAGCGGAGATTGCGGCGTGCAAGTGGCTCACGGACGAAGAGCTTTCGGTCTACAGTTCCGAGTACGGCCGCACCGGGTTTCAGGGCGGGCTGCAATCGTACCGGCGCGGACGCGATCCGAAATACGGGGCCGAGTTGCAGACCTTCGCGGGACGTACCATCGATGTGCCCTCGATCTTCATCGCGGGCACGAGCGACTGGGGTGTCTATCAGACCTATGGCGCTTTCGAGCGCATGCAGAGTTCGGCGTGCACGAAGATGCGCGGGGCGCACCTGATCGATGGCGCCGGGCATTGGGTGATGCAGGAGCAGCCGGCGGAAGTGAGCCGCCTGCTGACCGGGTTCCTGCGGGGATAGCTTCGAGCCCTTGTATGATTGAGGCAGAGTATGACGATCGACGAACGGCTCGAGGCGCTGGTTGCCCGGCATGAGGCACTCGCCCAGTCGGTGGAGCTGCTACACGACACTGTACACAAAACGGCATCCAGGGTTACTTCTCTCATGGACATGATGGATTCCGTCCTTCGGGCGATGAAAACTCTGGCGGAAGCGGTCAATGACCATGAGCGCAGAATTGACCGGCTGGAGGGCAGAGCGTAGTTATGGCTCGCGAACTTTTTGAAGTCACCTGCCCCTGCTGCAAATCGGAGCTGAAGATCGATTCCGAACTCCGCGCCGTTGTCTCGCATCAGGAGCCGCTGAAAAAGCCGGTGATTGAAGACCTGGCCGCGGAAGTTGAAAAGCTCAAGGGCGCGGCCGGGCGCCGTGAGGATGCGTTCCAGAAGTCGTTTGCGGCGGAGAAGAGCGCCGGCGACCTGCGCAACCGCAAGTTCGATGAACTGCTGAAGCAGGCCAAAGCGAATCCCGAATTCGGCAAGAAACCTCGCGACTTCGATCTCGACTGAACGGGATGGAACCGAAAAAAGTCAGAACCCGCCTGCTTGAGGTCGCTTATCTCGAAGCGGGACAGGCGGAGCACGACCCGGTGCTGCTTCTGCATGGCTGGCCGGACGATGCGCTCACGTGGCAGGCCGTGGCGCCGGGCCTCGTCGAAGCGGGATATCGCGTCCTCGTTCCGTATCTGCGCGGGTTCGGCGAGACACGGTTTCTCGACGATGCGACCGCTCGCAGCGGGCAGTTGAGCGCGCTCGGCTCGGATGTCATCGAGTTTGCCGATGCGCTCGGCCTCGGAAAGTTCGTTGCCGTGGGACACGATTGGGGCGCGCGGGCTGCTTACATCGCCGCGGCGCTCCATCCGGATCGCGTGACGAACTGCGTGGCGTTGTCGGTCGGGTGGGGAACGAACGATCCGAATCAGGCGCTGGCTCTCAGCCAGGCGCGCAACTACTGGTACCACTGGTTTCTCGCGACCTCGCGCGGCGAGGCGGTGCTGCGCGAGACGCCGAAAGACTTCACCAGGTTCTTATGGTCCACGTGGTCGCCGCAGTGGAAGTTCGGCGATGCCGAGTTTGAGGCGACGGCGAAATCGTTCGAGAATCCCGACTGGTTCGCGGTGACGCTGAACTCCTACCGGAATCGCTGGGGATGGGCTTTGGGCGATCCGCAATATGCGGAGATGGATGCGAAGCTGAATCCCGCGCCGCGCATTCCGGTACCGACGCTGGTGCTGCACGGCGATGGCGACGCGTGCAACGCGCCCGCCACGTCGGAAGGCCGCGAGGCGATGTTCAGCGGGCTGTACCGGCGGCGGCTCGTGCCCGGCGCAGGCCATTTCCCGCAGCGTGAGAAGCCGGGCTTCGTCTCGGCCGCCATGCTCGAGTGGCTGAGCGCAACGCGCCCGTTTGGGTGAGTTCGAGCAGCAGTTGCGCCGAACAGCGCACGCTGGTATTGAAAACCTCTGATTTTGCGGTCATTCCGGAGTGGCACAGGTTTTGCTCCATCCCGTGCCGAGGCTGCAGATGAAAAACAACTTTCTGAGGTTTGCGCTGCCGGCGGTTCTGCTGATGACCGGCGCCGTTGCACAGGAGCAGCATGGTCCCGATCACTCCCAGATGCCGATGAACGGGATGGGCGGGATGTGCGGCATGATGATGTCCCATATGACGGACATGACGGCGGGTCATCAGGAGGCCGCCAGGATCGTCGAGCAACTGCAGAAGAACCTCACGGCGATTCAGGCGGAAAAGAAGCCGGCAGCGCAAAAGGAAAAGCTGGCGGCGCAGGCGGCGCTGCTGAAAGACCTTGCGGCGAAGCTGGAAGCGCAGAACCAGATGATGACCATGATGCAGGGTCATATGCAGGGAATGGGCGCAATGCAGTGCTGTGGCGGGGCCGGCGGTGGTAATGCCGGTGGATGCTGCGGCGGCAACATGAGCACGGGCTGCTGCGGCAACATGAGTACAAACCCGCCGAAGTAAGGATTGAGTTGATCCCGCTAAAGGCGGCGGAACGCCAGGACCGCGTTGAGTCCACCGAACGCAAACGAGTTCGAAATGGCGTATTCGACATCCGCTTTGCACGCGTGATTGGGGAGGAAGTCGAGGTCGCCGCACAAAGGGTCGGCCTCGATGTAGTTGAGTGTTGGGGGCAGGACGCCGGTAGACAGCGCAAGGATGGTGGCCGCGGATTCGATCGCGCCCGCTGCGCCGAGCGTGTGGCCATGCATCGCCTTCGTGGATGAAACCGCGAACCGGCGAGCGTGGTCCCCGAACGCGAGTAGGAGTGCTTGCGTTTCGGATGGGTCGTTGACCGTGGTACCGGTCCCGTGTGCATTCACGTAACCGGTTCGTTCGGCCTCGATCCCGGCGTCCGACAAAGCCATCCGGATGGCCTTAGCAGCGCCCTCCGGCGATGGCTGGGTGATGTGGTGCGCGTCGCTGGACATCCCGGAGCCGGCGATCTCCGCGATGGGCCTGGCGCCGCGCGCCACAGCACGTTCCAGCGATTCGATCACAAACATAGCCGCGCCTTCACCGAGCGTCATGCCATCGCGTTGTTTCGAGAACGGACGGCAGACTGTGGGTGAGACCACGCGCATGGCTTCCCAGGCTTTCAGGATTCCGAAACTGAACGGGGCTTCGCTGCCGCCGGTGAGCGCGACTTCGCACTGGCCCATGCGCACCATGTTGAAGGCCTGCGCGATGGCATGGGCGGAAGATGCACAGGCGGTGGAGATGGTGAAGGCCGGGCCGGTGATGCCGAATTCGAGCGAGATGGCGCTCGCGCCGGCGTTGGCCATCGTCTTCGGGATCGTCATCGGGTGAACGCGCGGTTTTCCCATTTTGTAGACGTCCCAAAATCCCTGATCTTCCGTGTTCTTTCCGCCCACGCAGGAGCCGGTGATGATGGCCGTGTTCTCTTTGAGCGCCGGAGTCCACTCGATACCGCTCTGCGCGACGGCTTCTCGCGCCGCGACAATGGCGAACTGCGCGAAGCGGTCGAGCATGTCGGCGTCTTTGGGTGCGAAATGCTCTTCGGGGCTGAAGCCGAGGACTTCGGCCGCGTTCTGGAAGCGGAGTTCGGAGAAGGCGGGGTTGGTGAACTGGCCGATGCCCGAGCGCCCTTCGCGCAGCGATTGTTCGAATTCGCTGCGGTTTCTGCCGATGGCGGAAATGACGCCGATGCCGGTGACTACGACGCGCCGCATAGTTTGCGCACGCCTTCCACCATGTCGCGCACGCTCTTGATGTTCCTCACTTCTTCATCGGGCACGTTGATGTTGAATTCGTTTTCAAGGCCGAAAATGATGTTGACCGCATCCATCGAATCGATGCCCAGTTCTTCGAAGCTGGAGTCGACGGTCACGGTGTCAGGGTCTTTGCGCTGCGTCTCGGCGATGATGCGGAGAACTCGTGGCGTTATCTCGTCTTCTGGCATAGCTGGCTGACGGTTTCGAAGTGGTAGCCGCGCTCGATGAGCGCGGGAACGATGCGGCGCACGGCTTCGAGCGTGGGCGCGATGTCCGGGCGCGCTTCGGTGCCGCGGCCATCGTGCAGGCAGATGATGCCGCCGTCGAGACCGGGCGAGGAAAGAACACGGCCGGCGACTGCGGGGCCGGAGAGGCGCCAGTCGCGGCCGATGACGGTCCACATGACGCCGGTGAGTCCGAGGCGCTGCTGCATCTGGCGGAAGCCGAACCAGCGCACGCCATAAGGCGCGCGCATCAGCGTCGGGGTGACTCCCGTGGCGCGATGGATGGTTGCCTGAGCCTGCGCGAATTCGTCTTCAATGAACCGTGGACGTTTGAGAGCGCAATTCGGGTGCGTCTGCGAATGATTTCCGATCTCATGACCGGCATCGCGGACCGCGCGGCTGAGTTCGGGCGCGCGTTCGATGTTGATGCCGCACTGAAAGAAAGTCGCCGGAACGCGGTATTCGGCGAGGATCTTCAGAAGTTCGGCCGTGCCCGGGCTGGGGCCGTCGTCGAAAGTGAGGGCGATGGCTTTGCGGCCGGATGCTCCGCGATGGATCGAGGGACCGAAGACGGATGAAGCGCGGCCGCGCACGGCCCACGCCATGCCTGCCACGGCAGCCATGCCGATACCCGCGGCGATGACGCCCGGCGGGCGCATCTAGACAATTTCTTCCTTTTGCGAATCCCAGTAGACCGTGCGGCCGAGGCGATAACTTTCGATCGCCATGGCGCAGGCGACGGAAACGCGATAGCCGGTTTCAAACGGGCAGTTCGGTTCGCGGCCGGTGCGAAGCGACGCGAAGAAGTTCTCAAGGTGCGCGCGCGGCGCCGTGGGAGTTGCGCCGAGCATTTCGACGCCGTCCGGCCGGTTGACCTTCTGCGGCATGTAACGGATCTGCTGGCCGCGCACAATGGTGCCTTCCGTGCCAAGGACTTCCTCGTTCACGCCCGGGTGGTTGCTGCCGAAGCCGGAGTTCCAGCTGAAGAGGATCTCTTCGGCGTGGATCATCGAGACGGTCATGGTGTCGGGAACTTCGCGGCCGTCTTTCCAGCGGAAGAGCCCGCCGGTCATGCTGACCGACCATGGGATGCCGAGATCGAGAACCTTGTACCAGAAGGCAAGCTGGTGCGACATGTTCTCGTGGATGTTGCCGCCGGAGTAGTCGGCGAACAGGCGCCAGTTGACGTAGCGGTCGGGGTCGAATTCGCGCTGCGGGGCCGCGCCGAGGAAGGCGTTCCAGTTGAGGTTCTCCGGCGTCATGTCCGGATAGAGCGGGCGCGCCCATTGCGGCTTGCCGTGCGGCGTGTTGCGGTACATGCGGGCATTGATCGCGGTGATCTGCCCGGTGGCGCCGCTCGCGAGATAATTCGCGGCGTCGGTCACCTGGCCGGAGGAGCACTGCTGGTGACCGATCTGAACCGTCCGCTTCGGCGAGTTCGCGTACGCGGCGCGCATCTGTTTGGCCTGATCGAGGGTCAGGGCCATGGTCTTTTCGATATAGACGTGCTTGCCGGCGCCCATGGCGGCGATGAAGTGTTCAGCGTGCAGGTGCTGGGGCGTCGCGATGAGGACGGCGTCGATCGAGGGATCGGCGAGGAGCTGGCGGTAATCCGTATACTGCTTCGCCGCGGGTGCGAGACGCGCGGCATCTTCGAGCCGGCGGGTGTAGATATCGGTAAAGGCCGCCAGTTCGATATCTGGTGAAGCAAGGGTCTCGCGCGCCAGCTGCGTCCCGCGCTCGCCCATGCCGATCACGCTGATGCGCAGCCGGCTGTTGGACGCGAGCAGGCGGCCGGTAGCGAGGCTGCCGGCGAGGCCGGTAGCGACGTTACCGATGAAATTGCGGCGCGACTGCACTGCTAACAGTTTAGCGTTGTAGCTCGCGGCGCGCGTTACTATTGACCTGTGTTCAAGCGGGTCATCTGGATCGTTCTCGACAGCGTCGGGGTAGGGGAAATGCCCGACGCGGCTGCTTACGGCGATGCGGGCAGCGATACGGTGGGGAATATTGCGCGGATTCGGGGGCTGAAGGTCCCGAATCTTTGCGGGCTCGGGCTGGGGAATCTGAAGCCGATGCCGCAGTTGCCGAAAGCCGAACATCCGGAGGGTTGCTTCGGGCGATGCACGCTGGCGTCACCTGGCAAGGACACGACAACCGGGCACTGGGAGATGGCCGGGATTCATCTGGCGAAGCCTTTCCCGCTGTTTCCGCATGGCTTTCCGCCTGAAGTGATGGACGAGTTTGCGCGGCGGACAGGGCGCACGGCCATCGGGAACAAGGCGGCTTCCGGCACCGAGATCATCAAGGAACTGGGTGAAGAGCACATGCGGACGGGGTCGCCGATCGTCTACACGTCGGCCGACAGCGTGTTCCAGATCGCGGCGCATGAGGATGTGATCCCGCTTTCCGAGCTCTA
>DASPQQ010000038.1:0-5410 GCA_035624885.1 Bryobacteraceae bacterium
TGGAACTGGCCAGCGTGAAGGAGGCCGTGCGGCGCGTCGAAGGAGTGCTCGACGTGCACGATCTCCACATCTGGAGTCTCGGCTCCCACTCCCACGCGCTGAGCTGCCATGTGCTGATCGAAGACATGCCGCCTTCCCGCAGCGACGCGATCCTGCAAAGGGTGAATGAGGTCCTCGGCCACGATTTCCACATTCACCACACCACGGTCCAGTTCGAGCACGTCAGCTGCGCGATTTCAGACAGCGGCTGCCCGATCCCGGCTCTAGGCCATCATCACGATCACGATCACGGCCACGCGCACTGACCGGCTTTTCTACCGCCAGTCGCCGTGATGGTTGTGAAACTCGCGAAAATCCTTCATCCGCCGCAGGTCATCGGAAAGATTGCCGCGATCGCGCGGATCGAGCGAATTGTGCCCCACGACGCGCTCCAGCCGGCCGATCGCCTTGTCCAGTTCGTGCCGTTCGTAACGGCCCTCATCGAAGCGGCTTGCGAAATCGAACAGATCGCGCCGCGCGAGGTCGAAGCGTTCCACGTCGGCCCTGGATGCGTACGGATACCTGCTCGCATGATCGAGGTCGATCCGCACCTTGTCGAACAGCGCCCGGTCGCGCCGGATCGAATCCTCGAGCCGGTAGTCGTAAGTCTGCGCCACGCTGGCCGTGGCGGCTGCAATCAACAACAGTATCGTTGGACAGATCCGGCGCATACCGCGTCACCTCTCGATCTGAACGACGCGCCGGCCTTTGCTCAGTTGCCTGCTTTAATCGGGAATTAATGGACTGCGCCGCGAAACCAGTTGCCCGGCCCGCATCACCATGCTGACGTCGTGATGGCCCGCGCGCCGCGGCAGGTCGCGGTAATCGGCGACCTCCATCATCAGAAGATCCGCCGATTTTCCCGGCTCGATCGACCCCGTGGCATGCGACAGGCGCAGCGAGCAGACCGCATTGTACGTGGTGGCGACGATCGCTTCTTCCGCAGTCATCCCGAGGCGCGACACCGCCAGATGCAGCAGAAACTGCATGTTGAACGACCCGTTTTCCCGCGGCCGGAAACTCGATGCGAGGGCGATCGACGCGCCGTCGTCGATTGCTTTCCGGATATGCGACGCCGAGGAAAGCGCTTCGCTGAATCCTTCGGTTGCGGGAATCGCGCGCACGCAGCCGATCGCCGCCAGCGGGTTCCGGTATTCGGCATGCGCATCCATCGGCGCCACAATGGAAATCGCTCCAGCCGATAATGCCAGCCCCAGGGCTTCGGCATTGAGCGGCGTCCGCGAACGCAGCCGGATCGCGAAGCCCGCGTCCGCCGCGCAGAGCGCAGCCTCGCGCAGCTGTTTGATCCCGGCGCTGCCGCCATCCGCCGTGGCGCTCAGTTCGACCACCGAGCCGAGCCGTTCCCTGCGCATGGCGGGCAGCCACCGGCCTGACAGTTCTTCGAGCGGCGTGGCGGCGCGGTAAGAATAGACGGAACGAATCCGCAGCGGCTTCGATTGCAGCGCCCGGTGCGCCCGGAGGATCTTCACGGTACTGCGCAGATCGGCCGAGCAGGATGTTGTCGCTCCCACCGTCAGGCATCCGTAACGCGCGCGTTCGCTGGCCATCGCCGCCGCACGGGACAGCGCGTTCCGGCCGGAGATCAGGCGGATGGCCGAACCATCTTCGGGATTGCGGTCCGCCCTCACCGGAGGCGCCACCAGCTCCACATCCACATCGGCGAAAGCCGGCATCACGATGCGCCCGGCAGCATCGATCTCCGCCGCCCGCCGCGCCGGCGCCAGATTCTCGATACGCCTCGACGTCCCGGCTTCTTCGATCACGCCGTCGCGCACAAGGACCGCGCCGTTCTGGACGACCCTCAGTTCGGACATGGCGGACCCGCGGCGGGGTCCGCTCGCACCATGCAGCGTAATCAGCTGCCGGATGTTCCGGATCAGCGTGTATTGACCGCGCGGAAGCGCGGCCGCTGCCGGTGGCACGCCCCTCAGATTACTCGTTGGTGATGACCTTGCGCAAGCCGCGAACCTTCTGCTTCAGCTCCTCGGTGGCATCCGACATTTGTGTGGTGTCGTAAATGACTCGCGGCGTCAGAAACACGATCAGCTCCGTCCGGTCCTTGTGGTGCGTCTTCGATCCGAATACCGAGCCCAGCACCGGAATCCGGTTGAGAATCGGTACTCCGGCCGATGTGTCCGTGATGTTCTCGGTAATGATGCCGCCGATCGCAACCGTGTCGCCATCCTGCACGGTCACCTGCGTGCTCACGTTGCGCTGCGAAAACGACGGCGAATTGATGGTCGTCTCTGTCGGATTCGGCACCGGCGCGGTGATGTTCTGATTGATCACCATGGTCACGATGCCGCTCGGATTCACCCGCGCGAGAATCGTGAGTCCGATGCCCGTGCTGGTGTTGCTGATCGTATTGGTGAACTGCGATGTGCCGGACTGTGTGATGCCGTTCACTGATTCCGAAGTCAGCGTGGGCACCGAAGTGCCAACCGTGATCGAAGCCGGAATGCTGTCCGTCGCGATCACGCTGGGAGCCGAAAGCACCTTCGCCTTCGAGCTGGTTTCGCTCGCCTGCAGAACCCCGAGCAACTGGCGGCTCGATCCCACCAGCGCGCCGGCCGAAAGCCCGAGCCCCGGTCCGCTTGAGAGAACCGTCGAACCCAGCAGCTGCATCGATGTGCCCGAAGGCAACGCGCTCGATTTGTTCTGCAGATATGCTTCGACGCCGTAGGCGAAATCGCCGGTCAGATCGACTTCATAAATCTTCGCGTCGATCAGCACCTGCCGCGGCGGAACATCGAGCTGGTCGAGCAGATGCCGGATCTGGTCCCATTCGGTCGGCGTGCCCTGCACGAGCAGCGTGTTGTCGAAAGGATTCGGGATGATGCGGGGCCCGCGGTATCCATACGCCCCGCCGATTCCCGGAAAGCCGAGATAGGATCCCGTGCGATCCCCGGTCAGTGGCGTTCCCGCCGCAGTGGTTGTGGTCGCGACGCCGGTTCCGGCGGGAGTAGTGCCCAGCGTGCCCGCCGCGGGCAAGGCCGTCTGAGCCTGCGGGAACGCCGTGCCGAACTGGTTTCCCGCGCCATATGCGCCACCGTAGGGACTCACGCCGAAGTTGCCGCCGTATCCGCCGCCGTACGCACCGCCATATCCGGGGCCGTACCCCGCGCCGTAGCCGCCCTGCATGCCGTTGACCGCCGGATAGCCCGACGCCGGATATGACGAATTCCCCGGCATCCCGCCATAGAGATTCGTGCCGAGAGGATAGCCCGGCGCGCCATAGAGCTGCATCACCACGCTGCCCATCACTTCCGCGCGCGCGTAACGCAGCTTGTAAACGTAATTGTCGGTCGAGCCCGCCGTCACCTTCGCCGGGATATCGAGCTTGTCCACCCACTTCCGCACTTCATCGAACGCCGATGGATTCGGCGAAACCGCCAGAATCGTATTGATCCGGTCGATGGGCAGGAAGCGGATCGGGCTGCTGCCCTTGTCGCCCGCGAGCGCGTAGGCCTTGAAGATTTCATCGAGTTCCTTCGTCAGATCGCTCGGCCTGCCGTTTTTGATGTCGAAGGCCCGGACTCTCTGGCCCGCGAACGCATCGTTGTCGAACAGGTTGATCAGCTCGAGCGTGCGCCGCATGTTGCGGCTGTTATCGAGCAGGATCAGGAGATTCGCCGCTTCGTAATTCACCAGCTGCGACCCGTCGCCCGTGAACGGCGTCAGGATCTTCGCCATCTCCGTCGAGGTCACGTAGCGCAGAAACACCAGATTCAGCACCAGCCGCTCGTCTTCGGCCATCTTCGACGGATCCGTCTCCGTGACCGGACTCACCGGCTGCTTCGCAATACTCGCGATCGGAACAATCCTGTAGATGTCCCCGGCCTGCACCATGGCGAGGTTATTCATCCGCAGAATCGTTTCGAGCAGAGGACGAAGGTCGACATCGCGGATCTGCCCGTAAGTGTTGATCGTCACCGTGCCGCCGTGCACGGAGGAATCGAGGATGTAATTGATATGCAGATCCTGCGCCAGCAGATTGATCACTTCGAGCAGGGAAGCGCCGTTCAGATTCAGTCCGGCCGGAACCGTCGGGGCGGGCTGCTGCCCGAACAGCGGCACGCACAAAGAAACCGCGCACAGCGCGGATACCAGGATTCTCCGCATCGCCTATTTGTTCGCCTTTGCCGCCGCCTGCTGTTCCAGCATGCGCCGTTCGTCGTCGGTCAGCTCCGATTTCTTTTTCTCGATGACCGAAGTGCCCCACGGCATCACGCGCTCGAACCGGACCGTATCGCCCTTGTCGATCACTTTCACCGCCGCGGTCTGAAGTGCCGGCGCCGACTCGCCCGCCCGAGCCGGGTTCCGCGAAACGCCGAACGGCGTGATCACGTAGTTCCACGTTGCGCCGGTCTTGTCGGTCCACGTGTAAGTGCCGTCCGGATTGGCCTTCGCGCCCGCCGGAATCCCTTTCGGCAGCGCCTTCTTCGGATGCGCGTCGGCTTCGAGCGTGCGCGTGACGCCGAACGGTGTCTGCGCGTAGGTCCACGTCTTGCCCTGCTTGTCGGTCCACGAGTAAGTGCCGTCCGCATTCGCCGTCGCGCCCTTCGGAACGGCCAGCGCCTCGCCGGCCGCCAGCAGGCATCCGCTGAAAATCAGTCCCGCCATCAGTTGCTTGAGTCTCATCTCGTCTCCTCGATTACTGCACCGGAATCCACCGGCAGTTCACCCCGAAAGGCATCTGTATCTCAACCTTTTTGTATCCGTCGATCACGGTTCCGGCCGGCGAATTGTCGCCGGGCCGGCAGGTGCGTTCGGAATGTCCCGGCGTTCCCACTTCCACGCCGAGAGCGGCCGATCCGGTCACCGCCGCCGCTGGCGGCGGAGGTGGCACATTCGCCGCCGGCACTCCCGGTTGCCCGCCGGCCGGTGGGCCGCCCGCCGGGTCATGATTGCTGCGGTCCAGTAGATCTTCGATCTTCCTCTGGATTTCCTGGCCTTCCCACACGAACGTCACATTCTGCGGATCGAGCGCCGCGATCTGAAATTCGCCGACCCGGTCGCCCGCCTTCACCGGCCTCGAACTCGCACCGGCCTTTTCCGCCATCAGCGCCTTCAGGCCGCTGGGCAATCCGAGCACGCCGTACACCACCGGCAGCGGCGGCATCTGCTTCGGCTTCTCGATCTTCGGCGCTTCGATGACGATCGCCGGGTTGCGGTCCTTCGAAAACAGATTGTTCGCCGCCACGTCCACATAGTTCGCCGCCGCGGGCGCTTCCGGTTTCGGCGCCGCAGCCGGCGGCGGTGGAGTTGCCGCGCGGACGCGCGCATCGAGCGTGTTGTGCTGCTGCGTCTCGGCCGCATTCCAGCGCGCGCGGCCTTCCCACACGCTCGC
>DASPQQ010000039.1:0-6861 GCA_035624885.1 Bryobacteraceae bacterium
AGCCGGTAAGCCGCCCCGAAGTGCGCCAGCTGCTTCGCCTCGCCACGCTGCGCGTAGTCGCCGGCGTACTCCATGAATGCGTCGAGCGCCCTCGTAAGCTGTTTCTCGAGATAGAACGTCGGTTCCCACACGCCGTTTCGCCTCGTCCCGTCGGTATTCCAGAAAAGGCTCTGCATGCCGCCGATCGACCATCCACCTTCCAGTTCCTTCGACCACGGAAATTTGACAAAGGGATCGTACCCTCCGCTCGAAACCCCGCGTGCGCCCGTTGGAATACTCACCGCCGCGATCACCGACAGGTCCACGCCGCCCGGGAGCGGCCCCAGTTGCTGCTTCATCCCGATGGCCAGATCTTCAAACCCGGACTGCAGCGGGATCGGACCCACGCCGTGAATATAGTCGGGAACCACAAGCCGGAACTCCGTCCTTTCCAGGATTCCCAGCCGGATCAGCGTCTGCGAGAAATCGACGGACTGCGTCCCGTGATCCGTCGTCCAGGTGAATCCGTTTTCAAACTGCAGCGAACGCGGGGGAATCACGATCGACGATTCCGTGACGTCCGGCCTGTCGGTCACGATTCCGGAATCCGCGGCGGCAGTTCCGTCACTCTGCGGGAAAGCCGTGGCGGCCGAACCGAGCAGGATGAGCGCAAAGCAAAAAACACGCGACAATAAAAACCTCCTGGCAAGGGGGGACCAGATGCGCTTCGCCGCCTGCCGCGTACGCGCGGCCCTGGCGGCTTCGGATCAGAACGCTTCGGTGGGAACGCGAATCAGGCGAGGCAGAGCCTCGGAGGGGGATGGGGCGAATCGATGGGAGCGCGCGATTCATGCAGGATGTGCCGCGCATGGAACGGGCTTCCGGCGGCAAGAAAACTCACCTCGAACACCCGCGCCGGAATGAAAGTCCCGCAGCACAAACAGCAGTCGTCGGGAAGAGCATCCGATCCGGCGCCCTGCCGCGGCTGGTGGCCGATGCCGCGCACCGGGGTGACGCCCGAATGCGCGCGCGCCGCGCTCATCGGTGCGTACGGGTCCGCCACGTCGAAACAGAGATAGTCCGCCGCTCCTGCCATGAGCAGAAGGATGGCGATCAATCGTGCGACGGCAGGCGGCACCTCCACCAGCATAATCCGCGGTCCACCCGGCGCCGGCTGCCGCTGTCCATGCGATGCTGAGACTCGATGACGCTGCGCCTCGTCGAACTGCTCCTGCTCTTCGTCATCGGACCCGCCGCCTTCGCCCGCGCCCGCCATCGCATCCCTGCCATCCCGGCCCTCTGGGCTGCCGCCGCATACTGCCTTGCCGTTCTCTTCCACGACCCGCAATTCAACCGCGCCCATCTCTGGGACCCGGCCGTGCTCTCCCGCTACGCCGCCGCCATCCTCGAGCTCTTCGCTGTCGTAACACTCATCGGCATCGCGCTGGTATTCCGCTATTCGCGCCAGACCTTTCTCAGCTTCCCGAAGTCGAACCCGCTGCTCTGGTCGGCCATCATGGTTCTCTATCCCGTGCTGTCGGTCTATCCGCAGGGCCTCATTTACCGGGCATTTTTCTTCGAGAGATACCGGCCGCTCTTCGGCCCCTCGTGGCTGCTGGTGCTCGCCAGCGCCGCGGCCTTCGCCTGGCTCCACATCGTCTTCAGGAACCCGCTCGCCGTAGCGCTCACGTTTCCAGCCGGACTCCTCTTCGCTCTCCGCTACCTCGAAACCGGCTCACTCTTCGTCTCTTCCTTCGAACACGCCCTCTACGGCTGCGCGATCTTCACCGTTGGCCTCGGCCGCTGGTTCTACCAAGGCACCATCCCGCGTGTCGCCTTGCCGGGGACGAGCCGGTAATGCCGGGTGACGCACAGCTGACGCGCGGCCAGCCCATCGCGGAGTGATCGCTCCGGACGCCGTTTCGAAAAAACGGGACAGTTCAGCGGGGTGACGCCTTCATCGTCACGCGGGGACATGAAAATATCGGCGCGGCGCTGGCCGCGTGGTGGCTGTTGAGGCTGGTTGGGCGTTAGTGATTTCTTCGATCGAGGGCGGCAGCTGGAGGGACAGACAGCCTCGGCCACTGGCTGTACCCGGTGACTGAGCATCGCGGGGACAAGGCTGACCGCTGGTGTGCGTGGCGCGGAAAAGGTGTCTGTCCCTGGGTGCCCGGTGCGGCTGCGAGCGAAATCCATTTACAAGAGAGACAGAACCGGGCAGCCCTTTTCGCCGCGGACTATCGCTCGAAAGACGTGACCTGGCCTTGCGAGAAAGGTGCACCTGCTAAGCAGACTGATGCGCGCGGAGAAACGAATGAATCTGGCGCACCGCGAGCGGAATTCGCTCCTTCGGTTCCTTCCACGGAAAAATGCTCACTTCGGCCTTTGGCGCGAGCATCGCGCACTCCATCGCGACGGCGTAGGGGTGAGCGGGCACATCATCCGGCAGAATCAGGACCGGGTTCTGGCAGTTCCGCACGAAATCGCGCGTCACGGTGAAGACGAAGTCGGGGTTGGTTTCGAACATCATCGTCGCAAACCGATCGGCCGTCTGCACCGAAATCCCGGGCTGCTTCGCATTGATCTGCGCAGGCCAGCTCTTCCAGAAGGCGCCCGGATACTTCGGGTCGCGCATCTCCGGCCGCCAGCCCACCGGCTGCGCCAGCACGGCCGCGGCAACACGATCGGGCGCGCGCTTCAGGAGATTCCAGATGAAGGGGCCGCCGATGCAGAAACCCATCACTACGAACTTGTCGATGCCGAGGTGGTCCATCAGGCCGAGCTGGTCGTCGGCATGGGAATCCCACGGCCGGTCGACCTCGACCGGCCCGGTGGACTGGCCGCCCGGAGCGTTGCGCAGATCCGCCGCGATGCAACGATACTGTCCCTTGAATTCCTCGATCGCGTTGAAGGGCGAGTTGCCGGTGAAGAAGGAAACGGTCGCGTTCAATCCACCGCCGGGCAGCAGCAGCAGCGGGAAGCCGGAACCGGCCTCCTCATAGTAGATGCGAACGGAGCCTCTTTCGTAAAACTTTCCGTTTCCCCGGCTGGCCTGAGCAGCACTGCCAGGCTGCTGAGCAAGCACGCGCGTGGCGGCTATCGCAGCGCCCGCTGTCAGTATGGTGCGTCTGGTCGAGCCCATGATCGGCGGCCTCCCTGGGCCGGTATCTTAGCACAGGAAGCCGCGGCACAGAATGCCGGATGGGCATGGCCGGGCGCGTTCCGAAAGCGCGCCACTCCGCTTCGGGGAGATGAAGCTGATCCTGCCCGCAAGCTCCGGGCCGGCTACCGTGGCTGGACCATCACGTCGACCGCTTGTGACGCCGGGCGCGCGAACCGCTGCTGTGCCCGCAGGCGGCTTCCCGGCCGGACCGAACTCCCCGGGCTGACAGCCCGCCCACCGGGGGTTCGCCGCCGTGTTATAGTGCAGTCGCATATTGTTTTCCAGTCCGGCCCGCCCCGGAATGACAGGAAGACGAACAGGAGTTGAGATGCCCGCTCGGAAGCTTCGGCTGGTCCTTGTACAGACCGCTCTTTTGACCTCTTTCGTAACCCCTGGCAGTGCTCAGTGGCTGGATTATCTGGATCCATCCACCCCGCTGACAAAGGACGGCAAGCCGGACATGTCCGCCAAAGCGCCGCGAACCATCGATGGCAAGCCGGACCTTTCGGGAGTCTGGCAGGTCGAACCACCGCCGCCGGGCACGATCGAGCGCCTCTACGGCAAGGACGTCGCCGACGGTCCTCTGGCCACCGACGGAGACGACGTCAATCTGCACAGCATTTACTTCATGAACATGCTCATCGATTACAAGAAGGGCGAAGAACCACTCACCGCGAAAGCGCGCGACATGATGCGGCCGGCTGGCCAGGCTGGTGGAGGCGAACGTGCGCCGCTTTCCTACTGTCTGCCGAGCGGCATGCCCAACCGCTGGTTCTTCGACCGCCCGCTCACGATTTACCAGACCCCGAAGCAACTGGCCATCTTCTATGAAGCGGACGGCGCTTTCCGGGAGATCCACACCGACGGCCGCAAACTGCCCGAGGACCCGCTCCCGTCGTGGATGGGTTACTCCTCGGGGCACTGGGACGGCGACACCCTCGTCGTCGATTCGAACGGCTACAACACCAGAACGCGGCTCTCCGGCGGCTACCCGCACAGTGAGAACATGCGCATTCAGGAACGGTTCCGCCGGCGCGACTACGGCCACCTGGATATCGATATCACGGTTATCGATCCGGAAATGCTGACCAAACCGGTAACGGTGAAGGTTACCGAGGTCCTGCTCCCGAAGAGCGACACGATGGAATATTTCTGCACCGAAGGCGAGCGGGACGCGTCGAACATGGCGGCCGTTCGCGCGGCAACCCAGAAAGCGGCAGCGCCGCCCGCGAACGCGAATCGCTGAGGCTGGGGAAACTTCCCACAAGCGCGAAAAAAGTCCTGTCCCCTCGCCCTCCGGCTTGCATCCGGGGCGTGCGGCTCACGAAAATCCTGCTCCTTTTCGTGCCTTGAAAATTGACCGGCCGGGCCGTAAAACGTGTTGAAAGCACACAGGCGGCCCGCGCTACCCTGAAACCAGCCATGGCCCTTTCGCTCCTCCGCACGCAGCCGAGCCTCGCCCCCACACTGCTCCGCCTCCCGCTCGGCGCCGTCTTCTTCGCTCACGGGTGCCAGAAAACTCTCGGCCTGTTCGGCGGCTCCGGCCTCAATGCCACCATCAGCGTCTTCGTCCACGGCATGCACATCCCGCCCGTCTTCGCGTATCTCGCTGTAGCCGCGGAATTTCTCGGCGGACTCGGCCTCATCCTCGGCTTCTTCACCCGCATCGCCACCCTCGGCATCTGCGCCAATATGGCTGCCGCGATATACAAGGTCCACCTGCCCAACGGCCTGTTCATGAACTGGGGCGGCAACCAGAAGGGCGAAGGCATCGAATTCCACCTCCTCGCCATCGGCATGTGCCTCGCGCTCATGATTCTGGGGGCGGGTTCATTCTCGGTCGATAACGCCCTCTCGGGCGCCTCGCCGTCGCGCGCCCGGCGCCGGTAATACTTTTGTCGCGGCTCTTCAACCGCTACGCCGGAGGCCTGTCCTTCAGCACTCATATCGATAACGCCATCCGCGAAATCTGCCCCACCGGTGGAGGATACCTGCGGCGTCCAGACCGTCAAACTCCTGCCGGCCACATGATCCTCTACCCGGCTGGGCAACCCCCTGAAAAGAAACCTGAAGAAAACCGTCGCCGCCCGCGTCTAAATAAGGTGGAAGAGGCGGCCCCGGGCGCGTCTGGCACTCCAACTGCTAAGGTGAGGCCACGGCTTAGCCATGTTTTCTCTACGGGCGTATACTAAAGCTGGAAGAGGTTGAAGAGGGTTCAATGGGCAAATACGGAAAATTCGGCATCCTGATGGCGATCATCGTCGGCTCACTGCTGTGGCTGGCCACGGCGGGAATCTCCGGTTCACAGACGTATTACAAATCGATCGCCGAGCTGCGCCAGATGGGCAACAAGGCGCAGACCCACCATGTCCGCGTGGGCGGCGACGTCCAGGCCAACTCCATCGTCCACGAAGCCGCCGGTGTCGTCGAGTTCAACCTCGTGCAGGATAAGGACGTTCTCCGCGTCGCCTACGAAGGCCGCGACCCCCTGCCCGATACCTTCCGCGATGGAGCACAGGCTCTCGCGATGGGCAAGCTCGGTCCCGATAACGTCTTCCACGCAACCGAAATTCAGGCCAAGTGCGCCTCGAAATACGCACCCAAGCCCGGCATGGCGCCCGATGCGCTGCAACCCAAGGCCCCGGGCGCAGCGTCCAGCTCCAGCCTGTAATAAAGTAAGCCGTTAGGAATATGGAAAATCTCGGCGCTCTCGCCCTCCTGCTGGCGTTTTGCATCTCGCTTTACGCCATCGTTGCCAACGTCGTCGGCAAGCTGAAGAACAAGCCGTTCCTGCTGCTCAGCGGGGAACGCGCGGTCCTCGCCGTCTGGTTCCTCATCACTTCCGCCGCCGGCCTCCTCATCTACTCCATGATGACCGGCGATATGCGCCTCGCCTACGTCGCGTCGCACACCAACAAAGCGATGCCGACGTTCTACAAGTTCGCCGCCTGGTGGGGCGGTCAGGAAGGGTCGCTCCTGTTCTGGAGCTGGATCCTCTCCACTTATGGCGCGGTCGTCGTCTTCACCGGCCGCAAGCAGCATCGCCAGCTGCTCCCGTGGGCGCTCGCCATCCTCTCCGCCGTTCAGCTTTTCTTCCTCATCCTGAACGCCTTCGTCGTGAGCCCGTTCCAGGTGCTCGCCGTCGATCGCGTCGTCACCTCCGTGCCGGATGGCATGGGCCTGAACCCGCTTCTCCAGTACTGGGCGATGGTCATCCACCCGCCGATGCTCTACCTCGGCTACGTCGGGTTCGCCGTTCCCTTCGCCTTCGCCATGGCTTCGCTGATTTCGAAAGCGCCGGGCGAAAGCTGGATCCACCTCACCCGCCGCTGGACCATCGTGACCTGGCTTTTCCAGGGCATGGGGATCATGCTCGGCTCCGCCTGGGCTTATCACGTGCTCGGCTGGGGCGGCTACTGGATGTGGGACCCGGTGGAAAACGCCTCGCTTCTTCCCTGGCTCGCCTCCACAGCATTCCTGCACTCGGTCATGATGCAGGAAAAGAAGGGCATGATGAAGGTCTGGAACATGGTCCTCATCTCGGCCACGTTCTTCCTCTGCATCTATGGCACGTTCCTCACGCGCTCGGGCATCATCAGCTCGGTGCACGCGTTCGCCGAATCGCCCATCGGCAAGTTCTTCGTCACCTTCCTCGCCATCGGCATCGCGGCCACGGTCTGGCTCATTCTCGACCGTCTCGATTACCTGAAGAGCGAAGC
>DASPQQ010000040.1:0-4584 GCA_035624885.1 Bryobacteraceae bacterium
TGATATGATTTCTGTGCATGAAAATCACATCGATCCTCCTCCCGGGAGCGCTGTTTGCGGCGCTTGCGGCCGCGCCCGCCGTTGCACAGGACGCGCCGCTGCCCACCCCCGGCTTTCACCACCTGCACCTGAATTCGCCCGATCCGGAAGCGGAAATCGCCTTCTACACGAAGTACTTCACCTCGACCAGACGCGACACGTTCGACGGCAAGCCCGCGCTCAAGGCGCTCAACGTCTGGCTGCTCTTCAACAAGGTGGCAAAGCGCGCCCCCATGAACGACGAGCCGCAGACCGCCGTCTGGCACTACGGCTGGAACGTGCCGGACGAGCGCGCCTATCTCGCGAAATACCGCGAGATGAACGCGCCCATCATGCCTCTGTTTACCGGCTTCGGCGATGAATTCGTGCAGGTTTCAAGCGACGCCATGCCCGGTCTGAACGGCACGCTCGGCCGCACCCGCAAGGAACTCGATGAAGGCCGCGCGCGCGGCGACAAGGCGAACGGCGGCGCCGGCTTCGGTTATCTGAAGGCGCCCGACGGCTCCCCCATCGAATTCGCCGGCAACTTCGATCACGAGTTCTTCAACCACGTCCACATGTTCCAGGACGATCCCCTCTGCGCCATGCTCTGGTATCAGGAGCACCTGAACGCGCCCAAGCGCCCCGCCCGCGGCAACGCGCCCCAGCCGACCGAAGCCACCTGCAAACAGCCGCGCGGCGAAAAGACCTGGGTTTCGCTCACGAAGGACGGGATGTACCGCTCGCCCACCGGAGGTGTTTCCTTCGGCGGCGTGGCGATGAACTGGTACGTGCGCCCCGGCGACCAGCCGCTCGTCAGCACCATCGGCCACCAGGCCGACCACATCGCGCTCAGCGTGAACAACCTCGACGCCTGGCTCGCCAAGCTGAAGAAGGAAAACGTGAAGATCCTGAAGGAGCCTTACAAATTCGCCGACACGCGCGCGTTCATGATCGAAGGCCCCAGCAAGGAAGCGCTCGAACTCGTCGAAGTAAAGTAGTCGACCGGCTTTGTGGATGCGACTTCAGTCGCGTTTGAAGCAAACGGGCCGTGGGAAACCGCGGCCCTTGTTGTCTCCGAAAAATGTTATGATTCTGGCCGTGCGGGCCTTCCGGAGCAGCAAGCGGATCGCGTGTATTGTCTGCGCGGGTTGCGCGGCTCTTTACCTCGCCTCGGCGCCTTTTTCCGCTCCCGGCCAGACTCAGACGGATGATGCGGGGGGCGCGAATTTCCGCTCCGATACGAATCTTGTCGTGATCCCGGTGGATGTCACCGATGCGATGAACCGCTTCGTGCTGGGGCTGCAGAAAGAAGATTTCCGTTTGTATGAAGACGGCGTCGAGCAGCAGGTGGCGCATTTTTCCGGCGAAGACGCGCCGCTTTCGATCGGAGTGCTCTTCGATGAGAGCGGCAGCATGGACTACAAGATGCGCACTTCGCGCGATGCCGCCGCTCAGTTCCTGAAAACCCTGAATCAGGACGACGAAGCGTTCCTCGTCGAATTCGGCGATACCGCCAGAGTGTCGGTGGAACTGACCAGCGACGCCGACGCGCTGCAAAAGGCCCTGAAAAACATTCATTCCGGTGGCCTCACCGCGATGCTGGACGCGATCAACACGGGCCTCGGCGAGATGAAAAAGGCGAAGAATCCGCGCAAGGCCATCGTCGTGGTCTCCGATGGGGGCGATAACAACAGCAAGTACACCTCCGCTGAGATCGAGGAACTGGTGCGCGCGGCAGACGTGCAGATTTACACGATGGGAGTGTTCGATTCCCTGTCGCTCTACCCGCGCACGCCGGAAGAGATTTCCGGGCCGAAGCTGCTCTCCGAGATCTCATCGCAGACCGGCGGCCGGGCATATGCCGCGGCCCTTTCGAGCGATCTGCCCAGCGTGGCCAACCGGATCGCGGTCGAACTGCGCAACCAGTACGTTCTGGGTTATTACCCGAAGAATCAGGCGCGCGACGGGAAATACCGGAAAGTCGAGGTCAAAGTGACGGCGCCGCGCGGCATCTCAGCTCTCAAGACGCACTGGCGCCTCGGATACTACGCGCCGGCAGAGTAGCTTCTGGTCAGCGGTGCCCGGCGGCGTGGACGCCCACTGCGGGACGGGCCGCCGCCGGATGCGCCGGGATAACCACAGGGCGCGGCGGGCTGATCACAGGGCGCGTAGCTCCCACACCCGGACGGGGAAAAGGCGTAATCGTAGTGAAGGTTCCGGTCGGCCTCCCGAGTCCTCCCGGTGCGGTGATTGTGCGCCCGGGTGTATAGATGCCGCGAAAGGCCCCGGTTACGAGGCCGAACGACATGGGGAGATAGGTGTAGCCTGGCGGCAGGTAGGTCGAGTAGAAGCCGGGCTGAGCGGGATTCAGGCTGCTGTACACGGTCGTGGGGCTCGGGTAAACCGGCGGCACGCCAACCAGCGGGAAGTAAGTGAAAGCGTCGGGCGACGCCTGGCCGGGATCCATCGAGCCCGGGTCCTGAATGTTGGCGGCGATGGTGTTATCGACGGAGATGGACTGGCTCCGGCCGTGGTCCCAGCGCCTGAGGTTATCGTCCGGCTCGTCACCGCGTTCCGCCACGAGGACGGCAGCAAACGGAAGCTTCATCCCCTCGTTGACGTCGATCGGATCGCCCGTTGCAGTTGCTACCTGCGCATTGCCTTTCCGCACCCACAGCGTCCCCGGGTCGGAATCGATCCGATAAGTTCCCGGATCGAAGGAGCAAATGCTCCAGTCCCTGTAGATGAGATGGACTGCGGTATCTTTCGGCGACTCCACGGTATCGACAATCGCCGAGCCCTTCAGGAGCTCGACCCGTGTATCGGAAAGATCGTTCGCAATCATCCGGACAGAAGTCTGTTCCCCCACTCGCAGAAAAACACCCGGTGTGAGGATGACCTCGGCCGACCCCTGTTCCGTGCGCAACTCGGAGCCGTTCGTCATGCTGGCAAACCGGCCCGGGCGAACCTCGATCGGACGATTGTCCAGGAAGACAGCGCCTTCAAAGAAGTGGACCGTCCCGGAATGAGCGGAAATCACGGACTGGCCGCGGGCAGAGGCCGCGAGCAAAGCGATTAGAGCGAAACCGTACGCACCGGCGCGAGACATAACAGCAACCTCTCCGCGAGTATCCGCCCATCCGTGCCCCGCGTCAAGCCCATGTACGGCCCGGGCGAATGTTCCCGCCAGGACCCGCACAAAAAACTGCGGACCGCGCATGTACCTGCGGCTTCAGCCGTAGCTGGCGAGTTCCAAACGTCCGGCCGCGCCTCAAGGCGCAGGTACATCTCGCACCAACAAAAAAGGGCCGCGATTTCCTCGCGGCCCCCTTCTCTCTTTTTACTGCGTTTCCGCTTACTGGTTATCCGGCAGCTTGAACGCCACAAACTCACCCGAATAATTCCCGCCGCTGATGGACACGACAATGTACTGCTTGCCGTTCAGCATATAGGTCATCGGAGAGCCGCTCTGCGGCGCCGGGATGAAGACTTCGCCCGCGTCCTTGCCGGTCGCTTTGTCGTAAGCGCGAAGCTTGGCGCCGCGAACACCCTGATCGTTGGTCGCGAAGCCGGATTCACCGGCGATGACGAGCGACTTTGTCGTCAGCACGCCGATGATTCCGGGACGGCCCGTGCGCGGGATGTTCATGCCCTTCAGCAGCGGGCTGTTCTTCACGTTGTCCGGAGTATCGCCGTGGGCCACCTGCCAGACGATCTCGCCGCGATCGAGATTGATCGCGGTGATGCGTCCGTAGGGCGGCTTCACGAGCGGCAGGCCCTGAACAGCCAGAACGGCCCCGCCTTCGCCGCCACCGCCGCCGCCACCGGCGCCGCGTCCACCGCCGCCGCCCGCGCCGCGTCCAGCGCCGCCACGAGCGGCCAGCGCAGCGGCGTTACCCTGAACCCAGCCGAAATCGGACACGCTCGGATCCGGCTTCACAAGCCCGTAGGAAGAAATGACGCTCTGCGAGTAAACGTATACCGTGTGTGTATCCGGATCGTAAGATCCGCCCGGCCAGTTCGCCCCGCCGGTCGGTCCGGGGGAAACCAGCGTGCCCAGCGTCCCATCCACGGTGCTGACCGAAGGCGGCGAGAACATCGGTCCAATGCGGTACTTCTTAATGAACTGCATGGCTTCCGCGTGCAGCGCGGGAGTGAAATCGATCAGGTCGGATTCCGAGACGCCCTGGTGATCGAAAGCCGGTGGTTTCGACGGGAACGGCTGGGTCGGCGAAGTCTTCTCGCCGGGCACGTCCGACTGCGGAACCGGACGCTCTTCGATTGGCCACACCGGCTTGCCGGTCACGCGATCGAACACGTAGAGGAAAGCCTCTTTGCTCGGCAACGCCACCGCTTTGATGGCACGGCCGTTGACGGTGATGTCGGCCAGAATCGGCGCGGAAGAAAGATCGTAGTCCCAGACCGGATGGTGCACGATCTGGAAATACCACTTGCGCTGGCCGGTCCTCAGATCGACGCAGACCAGGCTCTCGCCGTACAGATTGTCGCCTGGGCGCTCGCCGCCGTAGTAGTCGGAGGTCGGAGACTCTACCGGCAAGTAAA
>DASPQQ010000041.1:0-23178 GCA_035624885.1 Bryobacteraceae bacterium
CGCATCGCGGACGGTGCGCGCCATGGGGCCCGCAGTGTCCTGGCTGTGCGCGATGGGCACGATGCCTTCGCCGCCGATCACGCCGAGCGTGGGCTTCACGCCCACGAGGCCGTTGATCGATGCCGGGCTTACGATCGAGCCATCGGTTTCTGAACCGATCGCGGCCGCGCACATGTTCGTGGCTGCGGCTACGGCGGATCCGGAGCTCGAACCCGAAGCGTTGCGGTCGAGCGCATAAGGATTCCGCGTCAATCCGCCGCGCCCGCTCCAGCCGCTGACCGAGTGAGTCGACCGGTAGTTGGCCCATTCGCTCAAGTTGGTTTTGCCGAGGATGATTGCGCCAGATGCGCGAAGCCGCGCAGCCACGGCTGAGTCTTGCGCCGCGTGCGCGCGCTCGAGAGCCAGCGAGCCGGCCGAAGTGCTCATCCGGTCGCCGGTCCCGATGTTGTCTTTGATCAGGATCGGGATGCCATGGAGCGGGCCCTTCGCCGTGCTCCGGTCGAGCCGTTCGGCGATGCCGAGGGCATCGGGATTGATTTCGATCACGGCGCGCAGCTCGGGACCGCGCCGATTCATCGCTTCGATACGATTCAGATAAAGCTCCGTCAGGCGGCGCGCCGTCCAGCGGCCCGCGCGCAGACCTTCGGAGAGATCGGCGATAGTAAGTTCATCCAGTTCAAACGGAGGGATACCACCGGAGTTACAGGCGGCAAGAGCACCGGCGAACGCGCCCGCGCCGAGAAACGTTCTGCGGTCCACGTCTGATGTTACTGCGGAAAAACAAAAAAAGAGCAGGATCCGACTTTGCGCCAGCTCCTGCTCGCGATGGGACCCTGTGATTCTGACTGCTGACTTACTTACTTCGTGCCGGCAGCGGCGGGCGCAGTCGGTTCGAACGTCAGCTTCGTGGTGGTTCCGCCGAGGTAGAGTTCCTTCAGCTTCGAGTCGACCGAGGTGAAAGTGGTCGAGTTATATTTCTTTTCCGCGGTACCGGTCGTGGCAGTTGCTTCCACAACCTTCTTGCCCTTGGCGAACGTGACTTTGTCGCCCTGAACCGTGACTTTATAGTCGCCGGGTTTCAGTTCGTTTCCGCCGACCCAGATCGGGGTCGAAACCGTCATCGTCGCAGCCTGCGCGATGGCGAGAGAAAGCGTGGCGAGACACAACATCAGCTTCATTTTCATAAGAAAAATCTCCTGTCTTTATTTGAGCTTTTTGCAACTACAGAGTGCAGATATAAACTTCGGGCAATTTGCCTACTGATAAAGATTCAAGCGCTGGCCAAAGGTTTCAGCCCGTCGAATCCGGTCTTTGTATCGGGCGCATTCGTCTTGTTTATCTATGCACATTACCTATGCAAATAAGAGACCAAATCGCCTGATTTCATTATCGCCTGGCCGGCGTCGATCCACAACCCAAAACGTACCTTTAACCAGACCTTAATCTTCGAGCGGAAGCCGTAAAGACCCTGTATTCTGAAGTTCATGGCGTCTCTTCCGGCCACGCTCGCGCAACCAGGTGCAGACGGAAAACTGCGTCAGCTCGAGGAAGCCATCGAGACCAGCATCCGCGGCAAGAACGAAGCCGTGCGCCTCGCGCTGGTGTGCCTTCTCGCGCGCGGCCATCTTCTGATCGAAGACGTGCCCGGCGTGGGCAAGACCACACTCGCGCAGTCTCTGGCGCGCGCCGTCGACAGCCAGTCGCACCGCATCCAGTTCACGAGCGATCTGTTGCCGTCGGATGTGATCGGCGTCACCATCTACAATGCGCAGACGCAGCAGTTCGAATTTCGTCCCGGACCGCTCTTCACCAACTTTCTTCTGGCGGATGAGATCAATCGCACAACGCCGAAGACGCAATCCGCGCTGCTTGAAGCGATGAACGAACAGCAGGTCTCGGTGGAAGGACGTTCGCTTCCCTTACCCGAGCCGTTCATGGTGATCGCGACGCAGAATCCGGCCGAGCATCACGGGACTTATCCGCTGCCCGAATCGCAGCTCGATCGCTTTCTCATGCGTCTGCGCATCGGTTATCCGGAAGCGGCGGCGGAGCGCGAGATCATGCGCCAGCCGGAACCATCGCATGGCGAAGCCACTCCCTGCGTGATGACGCGCGACGAACTGCGCGAGTGCCAGGATGCGGTGAAGCAGGTCGCGGTGGATGAAGCGATTGTCGATTACATGCTCGCCATCGTCGAGCGCACGCGGCATCACGAAGGCCTCACGCTGGGCGTCAGCCCGCGCGGCTCGCAGGCGCTCTATCGCGCCGTGCAGGCGTCGGCAATCCTCGAAGGACGCAGCTACGCGCTGCCGGACGATGTGAAGCGTCTCGCTCCGAAAGTGCTCGGCCACCGAATTGTCGTCGCCAGCAAAAACCTGCTGAACGCACGCACGACGCTTGCAAGCTCGGTGGGCGAGCGCGCCATCGAGCAGATTCTGACCGAAATCGAAGTTCCGCTCTAAGATCAGACGCACCTGAAGAGTCTGCGTGAGAGCTCCGGTTCACGGGTATTCGGCTGCGAGCGTGGTCCGGAAAACCCGGTACAGACAACCTTTTTCGCGCCGTCCCGGCTCTCACGCAGAAGTTTTGTAACGCGAAAAAGGAGTCTGTCCCGGTTTTCCTCAGTGGCTACTCAGGAGCAAAGGCCCTGAGTGCAGTTCTCACACAGTCTCTGAAGGCGCGTGTAGATTACTTTCCCGCGGCTTTTCGCTGTTCGGCCAGCACTCGCCAGTAGACGGCGTCGTTGATATCGATCTCGACGCGATAGCCTTCGGGATCGATGTACGGATTCGGGCCCTGGCCGAGCTTCGCGTACTTTTCCTTCATCCCGTACATGCCCGGATGCGAGCCGAGCGGCACGTCGCAGTGCAGACCGCGAAGCGTGTTGAAGGTCTTCTGGAAGTCCTCCGCGATGTTCGGGTAGTCCTTGTTGTTGACGAGCTGCACGCCGGGATTGACACCCGCGCTGCCGACAATGACGACATCGTAAGTCCTGCCGTTCTCTTCGGCCTTCAGGGTCCATGTGGTGCAGCCTTTGGTGTGGCCGGGAGTGAGATGCGCGGTGAGCGTGGTGCCGCCGAGCGTGACCTGGTCGCCGTCATGCAGGATGCGGTCGATCGGATGCGCCTTGCCGCCCGGCTTCATCGCCTGGAGCGCGGGAACGTCTTCGGCCATCGCCATCACCTGCGCGCCGGTCAGTTCCTTCACCATGGCGTCGCCTTCCATGTGATCGCCGTGCGCGTGGCTGCCGAGAAGGATTTTGATATCGGTGAATTTGAAGCCGAGCTTTTCAACCGAGGCGCGAATCACCGGCACGGTGCGTTCGTAATCGCTGTTGATCAGGATCAGACCGGCGGGCGTCACGACGAGGAAACTGCCGAGAGCCTGGGGCCCGACGAAATAGATGTTGCCGATGATTTTGTGCGGCGGGAACGGATCGTTCACGTGGTCCATCGGTCCGAGGTTGCGCGCGATGAGATCGGCCGGCGTCATGGGAACCTGCGCGCGGAGCGCGAACGCGGCCAGAAGGAGTATTCCTGCCGTTGGCGAGAGCTTCATACAGCAAGGAAGAATATCACCGATTGAAGCCGGGCATGAAAGTGCCCGGGTGCGACGGCATCCGCACAAACAAATTCCATTTCCGGCCCGAAAAGGAAAGGCGGCACGGAAGGCTCCGTTCGGGAAATCAGCTCAGTGGATTGATTCTATTGGTTGCGGGGGAAGGATTTGAACCTTCGACCTTTGGGTTATGAGCCCAACGAGCTACCAGACTGCTCCACCCCGCTCAACCATCCTAACGTGCCGTTACCAAATCGTCAAATCGGGAGCGATTTCACGCCGCTTCGAGCAGCTTCCTGCGGATTTCCGCAAGGATTTCGGGCACGAGGAAAGGCTTTTTCACCACGGCAATGCCCTGATCGGCGCAGAGGTGCTCTTCTTCGCGATCCATGCTCGGGCCGGTCATGAGGGTCACCTGAATATCGGGCAGCGTCTGGCGAAGCTGCAGGCCGAGGACGATGCCGCCCGCATCCGGCAGATCGAGATCGATCAGGGCGGCGTTGGGCTTGCGCTTTGCCGCCAGCTTCTTCGCCGCGGCTGTGGTTTGGGCGAGGATCGGGTCCCAGCCGGCCTCGGCGATGGTGCATTCGAGGAACTCGAGCAGCTCGTGATTGGGTTCGGCAACGAGCAGTGTCGGGTGCGCCGGCGCCGGCGCTTCACCCGCGCCAGCCATGCGCAGCGAAAGACTCTCGCGATCCGCCTCGACTTCCACGCGCACTCTCGAGCCGGGTGAGACCTGCATGCGCGCGACTCTGGCGGCGAGCGGCTGGGTGAGATGACGGTGGATGGTCCGCTTCAGTTCGCGCGCGCCGTATTCCTGGCTCGTGCCTTTTTCGATGAGCCACTGGCGCGTGGGGAAAGGGACTTCCAGCTCGAAAGCGCGCATGCCGAGCCGTTCGCCGATATGGCGCTGCAGATGGCGGATCTCGAGATCGGTGATGGCGGCAAGCGATTCGGCATCGAGCGGCCGGAAGGTGATGATGTGATCGATGCGGTTGACGAATTCGGGCGAGAACTTCCGCTTCACCGCGCCGAGGCCGATGGCGCCCAGCTTGCTGCGGATATCTTCGGCGGTCATGGATGCGGCGGCGGAATGAAAGCCGAACTGGGGGCTGATGGCGCGCATCATCTCCTTCGCGCCGAGATTGCTGGTGAGGAAAACGAGGCTCTTTTCGAAATCGACCGAGGTGTTGTCGCCGAGCCGGAGGATGCCGCGGTCAAGCACGCCCAGCAGAAGACGCGCGAGCGAAGGCGCGGCTTTCTCGATTTCGTCGAAGAGCACGATGGCGAGGCTGCAGTCATCGCTCGTGACGCCGGTGAGCTTCTGCTGGGAAAGCAGAGGCGTCGTCTCGCGATGGCCGAGGTATCCGGGCGGCGCGCCGATCAGTTTCGCCACTTCATGCTCCATCTGGAATTCGCCGCAGTCGATTTTGAGCACGTTGCGCACGCTGCCGTGCAGCGCTTCGGCGAGAGCTTCCACCGTTCTCGTTTTCCCTGTGCCGGTGGGACCGAGGAGCAGAAAGACCCCCGCCGGCCGGTTCTCCGGCGCGAGGCCGGCCTGGAACATCTCGATCGAGGGGACGATGGCCTCGATGGCCGCGCTCTGGCCCACTACCTTCGACCCGAGCAACGCAGTCAGGTCGTCGCCCGATCCGCCGTTGCGGCGCCCGCGGTTGGCCGGCGGGATTTTCGTGCGGTCAGTCATAAGGCTGACCCGAGTATAGAGACTGAAAGCGGAAAAGCGGGCCTCGGAACTGCCTCACGGGAACGGCCGCAGGCTGCTATCCGGCGTGTTTTGAACAGGTCCGGGGGATTTGAAAAAACCGGCGAATCGGTGTGACCGGCCGTGTCAGGCCTGGCCGAACCAGGCGAGCGTCCCGGCTGCGATTCGCTCGCTTGCATGCCCATCGCCATAGGGATTGTGGATGCGCGACATGGCGAGCCGGGCGGCATCGTCGTCGAGAAGACGCACGACTTCGCCCACGATCCTGTCTTCGCTGGTCCCGGCCAGCCGGACCGTGCCGGCGTCGACGGCTTCCGGCCGTTCGGTTTTTTCGCGCATGACCACAATGGGTTTGCCGAGGGAGGGCCCTTCTTCCTGGATGCCCCCGGAGTCGGTCAGGAGGAGCGTGGCGCGGCTCATCAGGTCGACGAACGGGACGTAGTCGAGCGGTTCGATGAGGTGAACGTTGGCGAGACCATCGAGCCAGCGCCAGACCGGTTCGAGCACGTTCGGATTGCGGTGCACGGGAAAGACGATTTCGACGTCGGGCCGCGCGGCCAGGCGCTTCAGCGCGCGGCAGATGTTTTCAAAGCCTTCGCCGAAGCTCTCGCGGCGATGCGCGGTGACGACGATGAGCTTTTTCGATTCTTCGGGGATGAAGCCGAATGACGCGCGCGGGAGTTCGCCCGAAGCGAGACGGTCGCGGACCATGAGCACGGCGTCGATGCCCGAATTGCCTGTGACCTGGATGGTTTCCGGCGCCACGCCTTCACTCAGGAGATTGCGCCGCGCGCCTTCGGTGGCGGCGAAGTGCAATGCCGCGAGACGGCCGGTGAGAACGCGGTTCAGTTCCTCGGGGAACGGCAGGTTCAGGTCGCCGGTGCGCAGGCCCGCTTCGATGTGCGCGACGGGCACGCGGGCATAAAAGGCGGCCAGCGCGGCGCAGAGCGTGGTCGTCGTGTCGCCCTGGACGAAAACGATATCGGGCGCCGCGTCCGCGATGACCGGTTCGAGCGCCGAGAGAATGCGTGCGGACAGACCGGCCAGCGTCTGGCCGGGAGTCATCAGGTTGAGGTCGTAATCCGCGGTGATGCCGAAGGCGGTGAGCACCTGATCCAGCATTTCGCGATGCTGCGCGGTGACGGCCACGCGGACATGGAACGCCGCGGGCTTCGATTTCATGTGCAGAATAACGGGGGCGAGCTTGATTGCTTCCGGGCGCGTTCCGAAAACAAACAGGCACCTGATCACTGTGGGAGGGATGCGGTTAACGATGGCGGAAGGTGATCCGGCCCTTCGTCAGGTCGTACGGGGAAAGTTCGAGTGTGACTTTGTCGCCTGCCAGGACGCGAATCCGGTTGCGGCGGAGACGCCCGGCGAGATGTGCCAGCACAACTTTTTCATGGTCGAGCTGGACGCTGAAGAGTCCGCTGGGAAATTTTTCCAGCACGGTTCCGGTTACTTCAATGCTGTCTTCTTTACTCATTCCACCTCATGTTTATGCAATTCAACTGCCTCGGGAAAGCGGACGGCCCGCAACGGGACCATCCGCCTCGATTTTACGTCTTTTGCCTTAAGCGACGGTGACGTCTTCGGCCTGGAGTCCCTTGGGACCCTTCTTCACAACAAATGAGACGCGCGCGCCGTCATCGAGCGTGCGGTAACCGGACGAGGAAATCGCCGAGAAATGGACGAAGACATCTTCGCCGGTCTCCCGCTGAATAAAACCGAAGCCTTTGGCCGCGTTAAACCACTTTACTGTTCCTGTTTCCTTCATTTAAACCTAAACCTCTTTTACTGCCTGTTGAAATGTCACAGCCGAAAATCCGGACTCGCCCGCCAAAAAACAAACAGGGCCGCCGCAGTGAGCACCGCGCAGCCCTGTGGAAAATTTCGATCAGGACAAGCACCAGGAGCGATCAGCTATGCCGTCAGTATAGCCCACCGGCCCGGGGCCCCGGAGGCGGGAGCGTTGTAAAATGGAAGAACTTCTGCGTGTTTTCGCCTGTTTCAGCACTGCCGCCCGCTCTGCTCGCCATGTCGGCGATGGACCGGATCACGCGCAGCATGTTCGACGACACCTTCACGGGAATCCACCAGCTTTCCTGGTTCGACTGGGCGATTCTGATTCCCTACTTCGGGCTGCTGGGGATTCTTTCCATCTACGGGCTGCACCGGTTCGAGACCATCCGCACCTATTTCAAGCACCGGAAGAAGGCGACAGGCGAGCCGCCGGTGCGGTTCGACCGGCTGCCGAAGGTCACGATCCAGCTTCCGCTCTATAACGAGCGTTACGTGCTCGAGCGGCTGATCGATGAAGTGGTGAAGATCGAGTATCCGCGCGAACTGCTGCAGATTCAGGTTCTGGACGATTCGACCGACGACACGCACGATTTCGCCGCGGCACTCTGCGAACGGTACAAGACCATCGGGCACCCCATCGAATACCTGCACCGCGACAACCGCGAAGGCTTCAAGGCGGGCGCCCTGCAGGAGGGTCTCAAAACCGCGACCGGCGAGTTGGTGGCCGTATTCGACGCGGATTTCATTCCCCCGCCTGATTTTCTGACGCGCACCGTTCACCACTTTGCCGACCCGAAGGTCGGGGTGGTGCAGACGCGCTGGGCTTACCTGAACCGCGATTTCAACTTCCTCACCGAAGTGGAAGCCATGCTGCTCGACGGGCATTTCATCCTCGAGCATGGGGCGCGCTCGCGGGCGGGGTTGTTCTTCAATTTCAACGGCACGGCCGGGATTCTGCGCCGCTCGATGATCGAAGATGCCGGCGGCTGGCAGCATGACACCCTGACGGAAGATTCCGATCTGAGCTACCGGGCGCAGCTCAAAGGCTGGAAGTTCGTTTATGTTCCCGGGCTCGAGTGCCCGTCGGAACTGCCGGTGGAAATCCATGGTTTCCAGGTGCAGCAGTTCCGCTGGGCCAAGGGACTGACGCAGTGCGCGAAAAAGCTGCTTCCGGATGTCCTGAAGGCCGATCTGCCGAAGCGCACCAGGTTCGAAGCCATCATGCACCTGACGCCGAACATCTCCTACCCGATGATGGTGGTGGTTTCGGCGCTCATGCTGCCGGTGATGATCGTCCGGTTCTACATGGGCTGGTGGCAGATGATGCTGATCGACTTCCCGCTGATCGTCGCCTCGTTCTGGTCGCTGTCGGCGTTTTATCTGATTGCGCAGAGGGAACTGCATCCGAAGACGTGGAAGCGGAGCATTTACTTCCTGCCCATGCTGATGGCGACGGGCGTGGGGCTGACGCTGATCAACACCCGTGCGGTGCTCGAAGCGCTGTGGGGCGTGAAGAGCGGCTTCGTGCGCACGCCGAAGTTCGCCATTGAAGGCACCGAGCGCAAGCGGATGACGGTGCAGAAATACCGCCGGAAGAGCGGCTGGCTGCCCTATTTCGAGATCGCCTGCGGATCGTATTTCCTCTACATGTGCTGGTTCGCGCTGACGACTTATAACTATCCGTCGCTGCCGTTCCTGTCGCTGTTCGTCGCCGGATACTACTGGGCCGGCTTCGGAACGCTTTATCAGGAATACCAGGACCGGCTGCGTCACGACCGGGCACATCGCCTCGAATTCGAAACCGCACGGTAGTTTGTTTCCTCCGATGACTGAAATCACACCGCAGATGGTGCGCGAAGCTGCCGTGCGCATCCGGCCCCTGGCGCGCCGTACGCCTGTCCTGAGCTCCGAGGTTCTCGATCAGCGCGCCGGCGCACGCGTCTACCTCAAGTGCGAAAACCTGCAGCGCGGCGGCGCGTTCAAAATCCGCGGCGCCGCGAATCTGATTCTGTCGCTCACGCCGGATGAAGTGAAGCGGGGGATCGTGGCGTTTTCCTCGGGGAACCATGCGCAGGCGGTGGCGATTGCGGCGAAGCACGTCGGCGCGCACGCAACCATCGTGATGCCCGACGATGCCCCGAAGTCGAAAATCGAGCCGACGCGGGCGCTGGGCGCGCGCGTGGTCACTTACCACCGGCTGAAGGAAGACCGGGAGGCGATTGCGAAGAAGATCCTCGAAGAGACCGGCGCAGCTCTGGTGCCTCCGTTCGACCATCCAATGATCGCGGCCGGCCAGGGGACGGCGGCGCTCGAACTGCTGGAAGACGTGGGAAATCTCGACGCCGTAGTGACTCCGGCCGGCGGGGGTGGGCTGCTGTCCGGCACGGCGACGATCGCGAAATCCATTCACCCTTCGATTCGGGTCTTTGGCGTGGAACCGGAGAACGCGGCCGATATTGCGCAGTCGATGGCAAAGGGCGAACGCGTCAGCATTCCGGTGCCGGATACGATTGCCGACGGTCTGCGAACTTCCAGCCCGGGGAAGGTCACGTTTCCGGTGATCCGGAAGCTGGCGGAGGCGATTCTCCTTGTCAGCGAAGACGAAATTCGCGCCGCAGTGCGGTTCCTCATGGAGCATCTTAAAATCGTTGCCGAGCCGAGCGGGGCGGTGGGTGTGGCGGCCGCCATCTCCGGAAAACTGCCGGCGGGAATCGGCAGCGTGGGGATCGTCATTTCCGGCGGCAACGTGGATTTCGATTTCCTGAAAACCCTTTAAAACGGCGCTCTCCCGTGCTACAGTCGCGGACAGGATGCGGATTCGAATCCTGCTGCTGGCCATCTGTTCGGTCGCTCCGCACGCGCTCGCCCAGAAGGTCACGGCCGAATTCGATCAGAACGTCGACTTCTCGAAGTTCCGCACCTTCGCGATTCGCGAAGGACGGCTCAACAGCCGGAACCCCGCGCTGAACAGCGATCTGGTGAAGAAGCAGATCGACGCCGATATCCAGAAGGATCTGACGGCGCGCGGCCTCGTGCTGGTGACAGGGCGAAGCGATCTGAACGTCCGCTATACGTTCGGCGCGGCGCCGAGGATGGAACGAGAAGCTTTTCCGGCAGGCTGGCGGGGCTGGGGTACGCAGATCGTGCCGATGCCGTTTACCGAAGGCACGCTGGTGATCGATCTGCGCGATCCGACCACGCGATCGCTCGTCTGGCGCGGCGTCGCCACGGAAGAGAAAGACGATCCCGCGAAGATTCAGAAGAAGCTCGACGACATGGTCCGCAAGGCGATCGAGAAGTATCCGCCGAAGAAGTAATCCCTACCTGCCCTGCATCCTGCCGATATATTCGGCGAGGTTGTGCATGCGGATATGGCCGAGGTCCTGATCCCAGGCGACCTGGGAGAAGATCGGGCCCCAGATGGGCATCGCCGCGGTGCCGTGTTCGACGCCGAGCTCCTCTTCACCCGCGATGATTTTCTCCACCCGCCCGAGCGGATAAGCACCGCTGTTGTGCGCGGCGATCCTGGTGAGATCGGAAGGAGGCCTTTTCAGAGCGGCGGCCATCGGCCCATCGCCGTGCCCCCTGTTGCCGTGGCAGACGGCGCAATAAGCCTTGTAAAGTTCGGGACCATCAATGGAACCGATCAGCCGGACGGTTTCCGGGCTGAGCTGCTGGTCTCTTTGGGATTGCTGCTGCTGACCTGGCACCAGGCCGTAGCCTGCGAGAAAAATCCCGACCGCTGCCAGAGAGAACATCAGGATCTTTTGCATAACCAGCTCCTGCCCATTGGGGTGCACGCGGAGGCCCGCGTTAAGATCTGTGTTTCATTAGGGTTACGGGCGGGTGCGCGCGGCATGGCGCAGTTTGGTCGCGAGGTCGCGCAGGCGGGTAAGTTTAAAATCAAGCGTGGCTCCTCAACGGATTCTTGCCGGTTACCGCCGGTTCCGCGCTCATGGCTGGCCGGAACAAAGGCGGCTTTTCGAATCGCTGGCCCGCGACGGGCAGGCGCCGGAGGCCCTGGTTCTGGCGTGCGTCGACAGCCGGGTCGATCCGGCGCGCATCTTCGACGCCGCGCCGGGACAGATCCTCACGGTGCGGAATGTCGCGAACCTGGTTCCGCCCTACGCGCCGGACGCCGCGTATCACGGGACGAGCGCGGCCATCGAGTTCGGCGTGCGGGTTCTGCAGGTACCGGACATCATCGTGCTCGGTCATGGGCTGTGCGGTGGCGTGAAGGCGTTGCTCGAGGGGGCTCCGGACAACGCTCTCGAGTTCGTCGCGCCCTGGATGTCGATAGCGATGCCCGCGCGCGACAGAGCGCTGGTTTGTCCTCCCGGAGAGGAACGCCAGCGCCGCTGCGAGCATGAGGTGGTGAAGATTTCGCTCGCGCATCTGATGACCTTCCCGTGGGTGGCCGAGCGTGTCGCGGCGGGGAAGCTCAACCTGCACGGCGCGTGGTTCGATGTCCGCTTCGGCAAACTGATGCTGATGGGCGAGGACGGCGCTTTCGCTCCGGTAGAGTAACCTCCTTTTGCCGCGCTGATCGCGTCAGTGGGTCAGATCATAGATGAAATAATTCATCGCGATCTTGTAGGCGAGACCCGCCCACTTTTCCAGATACCGGGCTTCGTCGGAGTGCTCCCAGGCATCGCCGAGATCCATGTTGTGGCAGATGGCGACCTGCACCCGGCCCTTGTCGTCGCGGATGGCGCGCCAGTGCGGATCTTTTCCGGTGGGCCCTTTTTCGTAGGTGATGCCGGTTTCGAAGTACTGCGCTCCCGGCACCTGAAAACGTTCCTGAAGATCGTAAAGCACGTGGAAAATCGGATCGTCGTTGGGCAGATCCTCCACTTCCCGATCCGGGAAAACTTTGCGCAGGCTGCGGATGAAGACAGCCCATTCCTCCGATCCGTGGAAATCATCCACCATGAGAAAGCCGCCGCGGTCGAGGTACTCGCGCAGCTGCCTCGCTTCGGCGTCGCCGAGCTGCCAGTGGCCGACTTCGACCGCGTACAGCACGGGATAGTTGTACATGTCGTCTTCGCCAAAGCTGACGACCTGCTCCACCGAACGCGTATCGATGCGGGTGAGCCGGCGGACACCTTCGAGCAGATGGCGGTCCGAGCGCGGGTAATCCATGGTCCAGTAACCGGGGTAGGGGCGGCCGTCGTTGTATACCAGCATGGCCTGCGGATATCCGTAGATGTCGGGATAACGGAGCCGGGCGCGGGTCCATTCCGCCGGCTTCTGGTAATCGGGCGGAAGCGGGAAATCCTCGTATTCGATTGCCGGCCATTCGCGGAACGGCTTCTGCGCCAGCGTCACGCCGCAAACCGTAAGAATGAGGATCCCGAGGACGATGAAAAAACGAGAGCGCATGGTTAGTGCGTCATGGAATATACGACGTAGTTCACGCCAATCCGGATACCCAGGGCGCTGAACTTCTCAGGATAGCGTTCGTCATCGGCCCACTCCCAGGAGTCGCCGATATCGGAGTTGAAAGACATGGCGACCATGACGCGGCCCTTGTCGTCGAAGATGCCGCGCCAGTGCGCCGTCGTGCCCTCGGCGCGCCGGTTGTAGCCGGAAAGAGCCCATTGGCCGAGGATCTGGTAGCGGTCGTCCAGATCGTAGACGACGTGGAAGATCGCGTCGGCATCGTCGATCTCGACAATCGGCCGGTCCGGGAAAACACGTTCCATGCTTTCCTCGAAACGCGCCCACTCCTGCGGTCCCCAGAAATCGTCCAGCATGAGGAAGCCGCCGCGCAGCAGATATTCGCGGAGCGCGGCTGCCTGCTGGGGAGTCAGCCGCCAGTCACCCATCTCGCCGGCGTTCAGCCAGGGATAGTTGAAGACGTCGTCGCCGTCATCGAGATTGACCGGCTGCTCGACGGACCGGGCGTGGACGCGGCTCAGGCGCCGCAGGGCGCTGGCGAAGTGGCGGTCGGCGCGGGGGTAATCCTGGGTCCAGCTGGTGCCGCCTTCGCGCCAGTCCGCCCAGCGGCCGTACATGAAGCGGCCGAAGCGCGCCTGCGGGTGCTGCGGATACATGAGGCGCGCGAAGATCCACTCGGCCTTCTCCTGCCAGTCGGGCGGGAGGTCGACGTCGTCATAGGCTTCCATGCTGGGGTAGACGCGGAAGGGGCGCGGGTTTGCGGCGAATGCAATCGCGGAGAGGAGAGCAGCGCCGCCGCCGGCCAGCAGCAGCGCTTTCCGGAAATTCATGAACCTGCCTGCCTGAAGGATAGCACCGGGTGCTGCAGAACCAGGGTTACTGCTGGCCGGCCGGTGGCAGGACTTCTGTGAGAGGAACCTCCAGATCGCCCGCGCGAAGCACTCCCTCGGTTACCGCGGTCAACTGGCCCGGCGAGACAATCCAGCCGCGCCGGTCCAGCGGGTCGATTACCCAGCAGACCGGGACACCCATCTGGAAATAGTCGTCAAGGCGCCGCATCGTCTTCCCGGTCCTGTCCTCCGGCGACAGAATCTCGATGCACAATGCCGGAGGGGTCCGGATGATCTGCTCGCGAGGCGCGCCCTCTTCGAGGACGCAGACATCTGGCACGCGGAAACGGGTAGGACTCGTCTGGACTCTGGTTTCGGTCAGAACCCGCCAGCGGAGGCGCGGGTAGTGCAGGCGGAGATATGCGACGATCTCGGCCTGCGTGCTGCCGTGTTCAAATTCGCCCAAATTGCGCTCGAGGATTTCACCGTCGATATAGTCGCAATCCGGCCGGTAAGTGGTCTTCAGGTACTCTTCGACGGAAATGGCCGGTGCGACTGCCATACCGCCATCCTACCGCTGATTGGCTTTGAGGATCTTCTTGCGCAGCCGGATCGATTTCGGCGTCACTTCCACCATTTCGTCCTCCCGCACGAACTCGATCGCCTGTTCGAGGCTCATGATGCGCGGCGGGACGAGGCGGATGGCTTCGTCCGCGGTTGACGAACGCATGTTGGTGAGCTTCTTTTCCTTGACGATGTTCACGTCCAGATCGTTCTGGCGCGCGTTTTCGCCGACGATCATGCCTTCGTAAACTTCGGTGCCGGGCTCGACGAAAATCTCGCCGCGTTCCTGCAGATTGAAGATGGCGTGGCCGGTGCACTTGCCCGCGCGGTCCGAAACCAGCGAGCCCGTCGGCCGCATGGGAATCTCGCCCTGCCATTCGATATAGCCATGAAAGAGCGAATTGAGGATCGCGGTGCCGCGCGTGTCCGTGAGGATTTCGCTGCGCAGGCCGATCAACCCGCGCGACGGGATATGAAACTCCAGCCGCACGCGCCCCGAACCGTGATTGACCATCTTCGCCATCTTGCCTTTGCGGCTGCCGAGTTTCTCGATGACGACCCCGATGAACTGCTCGGGGCAATCGATCACCAGCATTTCGACCGGCTCCATCACCACCCCGTCGATTTCCTTCGTGATGATCTCCGGCTTGCCCACCGCGAGCTCATAGCCTTCGCGGCGCATCATTTCGATCAGAATGGCCAGCTGCAGTTCGCCGCGGCCCATCACGCGAAAGGTTTCGGGGGTGGCCGATTGTACGCGGATCGAAACGTTGGTGAGCAGTTCCTTGTCGAGACGGTCGCGGATATTGCGCGACGTGACGAACTGGCCTTCGCGGCCCGCGAACGGCGAAGTATTGACCGTGAAGGTCATCCCGATGGTCGGCTCGTCGATCTGGATCGGCGGCATCGGCTTCGGATCGTCGGCGCTGGTAATGGTTTCGCCGATCGTAATGCCTTCCACACCCGCGATGGCCATCAGATCGCCTGGACCGGCCACCGTTTCATCCACGCGCTTCAGGCCTTCAAATGAATAAAGCTTCGTGATCTTCGTGGTCTGCACGCTGCCATCGAGATGGCAGACCGCCACCTGATCGCCGTGTTTCAGCGTGCCGTGGAAGACGCGGCAGATGGCGAGACGGCCCAGATAATCGCTGTAATCGAGATTCGCCACCTGCGCCTGCAGCACCGCATCGGGATCGCCCGCCGGCGCCGGCAGATGATTCACGATGGCTTCAAACAGCGGCTGCAGATTTTCCGAAGGGTCGTCGAGCGATTTCTTCGCGATGCCGCTCTTCGCGATGGCGTAAAGCACCGGGAAATCGAGCTGGTCTTCGCGCGCGTCGAGGTCGATGAAGAGATCGTAGATTTCGTTCAGCACTTCCTGCGCGCGCGCGTCCGGCCGGTCGATCTTGTTGATCACGACGATCGGCGTCAGATGCGCCTCGAGCGCCTTCATCAGAACGTAACGCGTCTGCGGCAGCGGGCCTTCGCTCGCGTCGACGAGCAGCATGACGCCGTCCACCATCTTGAGCGCGCGTTCCACTTCCCCGCCGAAATCGCTGTGGCCGGGCGTATCGACGATGTTGATTTTGATCCCTTTGAAACGGACACCCGTGATCTTGGAAAGAATCGTGATGCCGCGCTCGCGTTCGAGATCGTTCGAATCCATGACGCGCTCTTCCACGGCTTCATTGGCGCGGAAGATGCCGCTCTGTTTGAGCATGGCGTCGACGAGCGTGGTCTTGCCGTGGTCCACGTGCGCAATGATCGCGATGTTGCGGATATTCCTGCTCATTTTTTCTGTTTATTCTTCGTGAATCGTTTCGGCCGGTTCGAGCCTGGCCGCATACCGTGCCGGATAGATGCCGGCCACAACGGTAAACGCCCACACCAGCAGCAGCGCGCCTGCCAGTAACAGCAGGGGCGGATGGAACTGAATCGTCCAGCCAAAACTCTGCTTGTTGATCACGTAGATCAGGACCAGTGACAGAGCCATGCCGAGAGCGAGACCGAGTAAACCAGCCAGTAACCCGAGGAGCCCGGCTTCGGCGAGGATCATCCGGCGAACCTGGCCACCAGCGGCTCCGAGACAGCGGATGACGCCGATTTCGCGGCGCCTGTCCAATACCAATGCTAGCAGCGAGTTCGCGGCGCCCAGCATGGCGACCAGAATGGCGATGGCTTCGAGCGCGTAAGTCACTGTAAAGGTTCGGTCAAAGACCTCCACCGCGCCGCGGCGCAAAACTTCGTTGGGCGCGATCAGGAGCGGAAAATCCGCCAGACGCGCGGCGAGATCGTGGCGCACTTTGACAGCGTCCGCGCCCGGCGCGAGATACGCCGCAACGTTCGTGATGGGCTGATCGGGCAGGTATTGGAGCAGCGTCGTCTCGTCGATCAGGATAAAGCCGCGATCGCTCGAATAGTCGTAGTAAATTCCCGCGACGGTGAGGTTCGCGGCCTTGCCGCCGAGCGGGAGATGGAGGACATCGCCCACGCGGACGTGGTGTTTGTCGGCGAAGGGTTCGGTGACGATGGCGCGGTCGCGGTTGATGAGCGAGCGGAAAATGTCATCGGCGTTGCCGGAGAGAAAGCGTACGGTGCGATGACGCCGCAGAACATCGGTGCGAGCGCCGCCGAGTGTCGCGTGCTGGCCTTCGTAGCGGATTTCGAGCGCATGCAGAACGTCGATATAAGCGACACCCGGAGTGCGAGCGACGATATCCGGAACCTGTGAGGACATCGGCGGATAGATCCCGGCCGTCGCCGGGGCCTGCGCCCGCATGTAGATATCGGCCTGAAGCTGGCTGTTCAGCCAGACCTGCACGGTCTCGCGGAAACTCCCCACCATCACCCCGACCGAAATCATCATCGCGATGGCCGTGGCGAGCGCGGTTACGACGACGGAGGTTCGGGACAGCGATGCGACCAGGCTGCGGCCCGCGACGAGCCCTTCCGCTCCGAACAGGCGTTTCAGCACGCCGCGCAGGACAAACGCGAGACCGGTGACGAACGAAGGCGCGATGAGCGCCGCAGCCGCGACGGCCAGAAGTGTCGCAACGTAGCCGAGAACCGGGCGGCCGTCGATGGGTCCGGCCAGGCAGAGGAGCACCGCCGCGAAGCAGCAGACGAGAGCGAGCGAAAGATTCCGCCCCGCGCGCAGACGGCTGCGATGTTCCGTGACAGCGCGGCGCATGGCCTCGGCCGGCGCCACCTGCGCGGCTTCACGCGCGGGAATCAGCGCCGAGAGGAACGCGACGAATGTGCCGGTGAGAGTCGCCGCGGCGACGGATGTCCAGGGGAGCGCAATCGCGCCCGGCGCGCTGGTGACGAACAGTGCGTTCACCGTATCGGAGATCATGCCGAGCAGGCCGGCGGCGAGACCTCGCCCCAGCGCCACCCCGAGAATCGAACCCACCAGGCCGAGCATCGATGCTTCGCCGAGAAAGATCAGCAGCACGCCGCCCGAACTCACGCCAATGGCCCGCAGAATCCCGATCTCCGTCCGCCGCCGCACCACGCTCACCGCGATGGTGTTGTAGATCAGGAACGCACCAACCAGCAGCGAAATGTAACTGAGGATGCGCAGATTCCAGCGGAACGCCCGCAGCATCCGCCGATTCTCTTCGCTGCGCGCGCCGGGAGTTCCCACTTCCCATGACGCCGGCACGGCCGATCGGATTGCGCGCCTCGCTTCATCCATATCCTGATGCGGTCCGAGGAAAACTTCGATGCGATCGAGCCGGCCGTAGTGATCGAGAAGCTGCTGCGCGGCGGCGATATCGATCCCCACCCAGCTGGTGTTTTTATCGTCAGCAATGCTTTGAATCCGGAACGATCGTGTCCGGTTCTGGCCGCGCAGTTCGATGCTTGAGCCTTTGCTCAGGCCAAGCCGCGAGGCAAGATCTTCGGAGACGACAGCCATCGATTCCAGATCGCCGCCGCCGGAGTCCGATTGCCGGTATTCGGTCGCCGCCGCAACCACGTCGATTCCATAGAGCGTCGTCGAGCCATGGCCCGGAATCACGACCGGCTGTTCGATGACCGGCGAGAAACGCGCCTTGATCGGCAGAGCCGCCAGCTTCGCGAAGTAAGTTTCATCCACTCCACCGTTCGCCGTAATCTCGAAATCGACCTTCCCGACCAGAGACGTCAGCGAACTCTGAAACGATCCGGTTGCCGCGTCTCCAGCCAGTTCAATCGCAATCACGACCGCCACGCCGAGCGCGATCGAAACCAGCGACAGCGCCGTTCGCGTGCGGTCCTGACGCAGCGGACGCAGGATGAGCCGGCGGAACAGCTTCATGGCTCGCGGCTCTCGATGTGGCCGTCACGCATACGAATCCGCACATCCGCGATGGCCGCCGCTTCGGCGCTGTGCGTTGCCATCACGACTGCCGCGCCGAATTCATCCGCCGCGCGGCGGATCAGCCGCAGAATCACTTCGCCGCTCGCCGTATCGAGATTTCCCGTCGGTTCGTCCGCCACGAGAATCGACGGCTGATGCACCAGCGCCCGCGCGATCGCCACGCGCTGCATCTGGCCTCCCGAGAGCTGGTACGGCAGCGAACCGGCTTTTTCCGCCAGTTCCACCCAGCGCAAACGGTCGAGCGCCGTCTTTGCCGAATCCTTCGCGCCCGCGAGCAACAGCGGCAGTTCCACATTTTCGAGCGCCGTCAGCGCCGGCAGGAGCTGAAAGAACTGGAAAACGAAACCGATCCGGTGGCGGCGAAGACTGGTCAGCTCCCGGTCGCCCAGCTTCGACGTCTCCATCCCGGCGATCCGCACTTCGCCCGCAGTCGGAAAATCCATGGCGCCGCATAAATTGAGTAACGTGGTTTTGCCGCACCCGCTGCGTCCCACGATCGCGGTCACGGTTCCCGGCGCGCACTGGAGCGAAACGCCGCGCAGCGCCTCCACGCCGCCTTCATAAATCTTCGTCGCCTCGCGAATTTCAATCGGAAACAATTTGCCTCGGATCTGTATTGAGTGTATTCTGGGAATGCTCTGGCCTGAAATCCGCGCGTTTCGAGAAGACGATGCTTGCCCCGCAGAGCTCTCTGACACGCGACGATATGGAAACTCGCCGTCTCGCAGCCGCACGCGAGCTGCTGAACGGCGTCACGCAATCGACAGTCGCCCGCCGCTACGGCGTCAGCCGCACCACCGCATCCCGCTGGCAGCGCTCCATCGTGATGCGCGGAGTGGACGGGCTGCGCAAACGGCGCGCCACGGGACGGCCCAGCCGCCTGACAGCCGACCAGGTCGACGCCATCCGGCAGATGTACGCGGAAGGCGCGGCGGCTCACGGCTTCCCGCGCGACCGCTGGACCACCGGACGCCTCGCCGAAGCCATCGAACGCAAATTCGGCATCCGCTACGACCGCGACCACGTCGGCCGCCTGATGTACAAGTTCGGGCTGCGGGAAGAGAGGTTCGTTTGTTCGCCGGCTCAGGAAGCGGCTATAGAGACGGCGGAAGCCGCGCTCGCCGCTACGGCCTGATCGAACCATTTCGCCGCGGCTGAGCTCTGCCATACTCAGGGAAGATGTTCCGATTCCGCGGATTCGCCGCACTCTTTCTCGCCGCCGGCTGTCTGCTGGCCCAGGCGCCTCAGTTCGAAGTTGCGTCCGTCAAACCGGCGCAGCCCTTCAATCCTTCTGACGCCATCAACGGCAAGATCCGCATCGGAGTGCGCATTGACGCCGGCCGCGTCGACATGAGTTTCATCTCTCTGTTCGATCTGATCCGCAGCGCCTATGAAGTGAAGGCCTTTCAGATCTCCGGTCCGGACTGGCTCAACAGCACGCGGTTCGACATCGTGGCGAAGATTCCAGACGGCGTGCCGAAGGAACGGGTCCCGGCGATGCTGAAGAGCCTCCTCGCCGAACGCTTCAAACTCGCGACCCATACGGAGAAGCGCGAACATTCCATCTACGCGCTCGTTGCCGGGAAGAACGGCATCAAAATGAAGCCTGCCGAGGCCGATGCGAACGCGGCGCCGGCCGACGACCCCGGCGGGGTGCACTTCACCGCCGGCGCCGGCGGCAGAGGCGGCACCGTCACCGCGCCCGGCGTGGGCTCAATGAGAATGATGATGGGCAGCGACGGCAACCTGCACATGGAAGCATCCGCCATCAGCATGGTGGCTTTTGTCGAAATGCTGACGCGTCTCGTCGATCGCCCGGTTGTGGATGAAACCGGTCTGAAGGGGAACTACCAGGTGACTCTCGATCTCGCGCCGTCCGACCTGATGCATCTGGCGCAGTCGGCTGGAGCGATCGCCATGCCCGGCGCCGGACGCATGGGAGTGGCTCCGGCGAACGGCGATGCTTCGGATCCCGGCGGTACGATCTTCACCGCCGTGCAGAATCTCGGGCTGAAACTCGAACCGCGCAGAGAGTCGGTCGACACCGTCATCGTCGACCACGTCGAAAAGACTCCGATCGAAAACTGAACCAGACCGGACACGCGGCCTCAGAGACTGTGTGAGAACTGCGCTCAGGGCCTTTGCTCCTGAGTAGCCACTGAGGAAAACCGGGACAGACTCCTTTTTCGCGTTACAAAACTTCTGCGTGAGAGCCGGGGCGGCGCGAAAAAGGCTGTCTGTACCGGATTTTCCGGACCACGCTCGCAGCCGAATACCCGTGAACCGGAGTTCTCACACAGTCTCTGAAGGCGCGTGCACATGGAGCTCCGGGTCATCTGGGCTGCGGTGTCCCGAAAGTGAAGAGCGAATCGGTGACCCGGTTCTGATCCGTCACGGTCGCGACGGCTTCGAAGCCGGGCTCGGGCGGAGTACCGAAACGCAGGTCGACCAGACGCACGCGCGTGATGTGGGGCTGGTCCGGAACCGGCTCGATCGCCCAGATCGGGTACAGCACGAATCCGAGGAAATTGCGGAACGGGCGCGTCTCCATGGCAGCCAGCATGGCGGGCGTCCGCTCGGGCTTGTTGTACGTTTCAGCGTTCTCGGGGCGAAATTCCGTGCGCAGATCGACGGGCACCATCACATAGGAATCGCTCAGTTCGGCAAGGCCGTTCCAGACGAGCGGGTTTGCCTCGGGGAAAGCGGCGACGCGCCGCGGCGCGCGGCCATGATAGACGCGCGATTCGAGAGTCTCGACGGCGCGATCGTGCAGGACCGAACGGCCGTAGTCGTAAGCGCCGAGAAGGAGCAGAGCGGCGACGGCCCAGCCTCCGCCGCCGTTGCGGCGCCGTTCGCCGATCTCGGAACCGACGAGCTTTCCGAACCACGGCGCCACAACGCCGAGGAGCAGGATCAGCCAGATGACGAGATCCACCACAGGCGTGATGTCCCAGTGAAACCAGTGGTCGGAAAAGGGCAGCAGAAGCCGGACACCGTAGAGATTGGTGAGATCGAGAATCAGATGCGAAGCCACGCCGAGCATGGCGATGAGGAACGCGGGCAGCCAGCGCACGGGCCGGCGTCCCACCCAGCGGACGACCGCGACCGTCAGCAGCGCCATCACGGGCACGGCAATGAGCGAATGGGTGATGTGGCGATGCCAGTGGATGTACGAGGCCGCGCCGCCGAGCGTGCAGACGACATCGGAATCGGGAGCGTTGGCCGCGAGAACCATGATGGCGGTGCCGCGCGGCGTCGCGTATTTGCATCCGGCCCGCGCCAGAAACAGACCCACCAGCGAATGCGTCAGATTGTCCAACTTCAGAGCGTACCGCGTTACCCTGAATGAAAATGTCCGGGGGAGTGCTCGAACAGATCAACCGGTCGAACGGCGGCGTCCCGAAGCTGCCTGTGGCCGGACCGGTGATGCTCACGGAAAGCGGCGTCGAAGGCGACCGGCAGCGCGACCTGCGGCACCACGGCGGCCCGTTCCGGGCGGTGCTGATGATCGCCGCGGAAGTGATCGAGGATCTGGCGGCGCGCGGATTTAATGTCTGGCCGGGCGCGCTCGGCGAGAATCTGACCGTCAAGAGGCTCGATCCGGCGAACTGGCGTGGAGGCCAGCAATATCGCATCGGCACGGACGCGATCATCGAACTGACCACGCTGCGCCAGCCCTGCGCGAATCTGTTTCCCTACGGCCGCTCCATCGGCGAAGAGCTGTACGACGCGCGCTGCAAGAGCGGCGACATCGCGTCTCCTCACTGGGCACGGGGCGGATTCTACGCGCGGGTCCTGCGGGGCGGTCTGATCGCCGCGGGAGCGCCGGTGGAACTGATTTCCGACGTGGCGTGACACGAGCCGCGTCTGCAAAACAAGAAGGCCGGCGCTGAGCCAGCGCCGGCCTTCTGTTTTTGTTTGAGAGATGCAGGAACTACTTCTTGATCCGCTCGTAGCGCTTCACATCCTGCGGGCCCACTTCGGCGCCGTAGATGTTGCCCTTCGAATCGACCGCCACGCCTTCGGCCGCGCTGGTGCCGGTGTAGTTATCGGCGAGGCGCGTCTTGGTGTTCGGGTCGGGGATGAAGGTGACGATCTTGCCGTCCTTCAGGCTGCCGACGCGAATGCCGCGGTGCCATCCGTTGTGGTTCTGCGAAACGGATTCCGATTCCGAATCCGCGCTGTACATGTTGTCTTTCTTGTCGATGAAGATGCCGCTCGGACGGCTCCACTGGTGGTATTCGGTCTTGTAGTTGCCGTCCTGATCGAAGACCTGCACGCGGTTGTTGTTGCGGTCGGCGATGTAGAGCAGGCCCTTCGAATCGAACTGCAGGCTGTGCGGCTGGTCGAATTCGCCGGGGCCGGTGCCGAGCTTGCCCCAGCTCTTGATCAGCTTGCCGGATTTGTCGAACTTGAAGACCATGTTGTTGCCGGCGCCGTGGCCTTCGGAGACGAAGATGGAACCGTCTTTGGCGACGATCACGTCGTTCGGAGCGAAGAACGGATCGGGCACGGCCGCGCCGCCTTCCTTGCCGAGCTTCATCAGCACTTTGCCTTCGGGGCTGAACTCCCAGACCTGATGGCCGACCGTTGCGCCAGGCGCCGGACCGATCGGTCCCACCGGCGGCGTGCCGCGGCCACGGCCGCGTCCACCCGGAGGCGGAGGCGCGTTGTCCTGATAATCGGTGACCCAGACATTGCCGTTGCGATCGACGTAGATGCCGTGCGGCGCTACCAGCAGGCCGGCGCCGAACATCTTGATGATGTTGCCGTCCGGACCGACATGCAGGATCATGTCGACGTTCTGTACTTTCCGGGGTCCGGAAGCGGGAGGGTTGCCGAGGGGTTCGAGGCAACTGTTGGCGCCGCAGCGTTCCGCGACCCAGATGGACTTGCCGTCCTTATCGATATCGACGGCGCTGGTCGAACCCATC
>DASPQQ010000042.1:0-5035 GCA_035624885.1 Bryobacteraceae bacterium
CGGCGAACACATCTCGAGCTACAGCGCCCTGCGGCCCCTCATCGCCGAAGCCGGCCGGTCCGCAACTTCCACCAGCCGCGAGCACAGAATCCGGGAAACTGCGGATGGCGTTCTCCACATCGCCGGCGGAAAATACACCACCTACCGGGCCATGAGCGAAGAACTCGTGGATGCGCTCCTCCTCGATCTCCGTCCCGGCCGCGACTATCCCTCGCGCACCGCCGAAGTCCCGCTCGATCCCGTGATCCGCCCGACCGTGCGCATCGCCGTCGAACGCGAGTTCGCCCGCACGCTGCACGATCTGCTCTTCGTCAATACCAGTTGGGGCTACGAACGCAGACTGGCGCGCGAATTCCTCGAACCACTGGCACGCGAAATGGGCGAACTGCTGGGATGGAGTGAAGAACAAATCGGGGATGCGGCTTCAGCCGCGTTGGCGGCGGCGCGTTACTAATAGTGGCTCAAAAAGGCGATCTGATGGCGCCGATCTTGCGTAATACTCTATCAACCGGTGGTTGTCTCTTACGGGAACCGGTTATAAAACGTCCAAAGGGGTGGAAGACATGAACACGCCAGCCGCTTCAGCAAACAGAATGCTGCGGGGACTCGACGGAACTACGGCCACAGCGATCATGGTTGCCGCTATGATCACGCTCCCGGCCGGAGGCCAGTCAGTTCCGGTGCCCGCAGCCCACGGATCCCAACGCCCTGCCTTTGAAGTAGCCTCCATCAAACCCAGTAACAACTGCGTGGGAGATCATCAGGACGAGCAGTTCTCGCCGGGCAGACTCAGTGTGACGTGCATCAGGCTGGCGAACCTGGTCCAGGCCGCCTATGGCGCCTTCGCGAACGGCCCGAACTCAAACGCGACCCGTCCGCGCCTTTACGGTTTGCCGGAGTGGGCCAACACCAGCCAATACGACATCGTCGCGAAGGCCGCAGCGGACAGCCCCATGGACCAGATGTTCGGCCCTATGCTTCAGGTACTTTTGGAGGACCGCTTTCAGTTGAGGCTGCATCGCGAAACGAGACAGCTTCCTGTTTACGCTATGACGCTTGCAAAAGGCGGTCTTAAGATTCAGCCGACGAAAGAAGGAACCTGCGTCCCGGTGGACCTGAACCACCCGAACGAGCGGGCACCCAATTGGTGTGGCCGGATGACTGGCAGAGCAAATGGCAAGGTCGTAGTGGATGACGCCTACGGAATGACGATGGCCGAGCTCGCGAACAGGTTTCTCACCAACAGGTTGGATCGGCCAGTTATTGACAGGACAGGGATCAGCGGCCTGTTTGACGCCCATTTGGAATTTGCGAGACAAACCTCGCCAGTTGTTTCAAGCGACGCCAGCGAGCCATCCGATTCCGCTCCTTCAATCTTTACTGCCGTCCAGGAACAACTTGGACTGAAGCTCGAAACCAGTCAAGGACCGGTTGAGGTCCTCGTCGTCGATCACGTCGAGGGGCCGTCGGGTAATTGAGAGGAAGAATCGACTAGACTCTCGAGCCCGGTCTCAGTGACCTGGCAAACTCGCTGCCCTTAGTGAATTCCGCTTCGAAATTGCCCCGCAGAGTCTGCAGCTTCCGGATATACGCATCGAGCGCGGCCGAAACCTCCGTCTCGTTGGTTTCGAGAATATCCCGCCAGAGATCGAACGAACTCATCGCCAGACGCGTCGAATCGATCAGCCCCGGCCCCGCGACTTTCGCGGCATCCGGCGCAAGATCGGAAAGCACCGCGGCCAGCGCCGTGGACGTGAGCTGCGGCAGATGAGAACTCCACGCCACCAGCCGGTCATGCTCGGCCGCATCGAGGATGATCTCCCGCGCGCCAAACGCGGCAATCCATTTCCGCAGCGGATGGTCGATCGCCTCAGTCAGTACCCAGGGACGGCCGCGAAACAGATCCGCATCCGCCGCCGCCGCGCCGCGCAGTTCCTTCCCCGCCATGGGATGCCCGCCCACGAACCGGCACCGGCGCAGCGAGCGCTTCGCCTCCTCGGCAATCCGCTTCTTCGTGCTGCCGGCATCGGTGACCAGGGTTTCCGGACGCACCAGCGGATCGAGCTTGCCCAGCGTCTCGATGATCCCGTAGATCGGCTGCGAAAGAAAAAGCAGGTCCGCCGTCCCCGCAGCCTCTTCGAGCGTCACGCCGCGATCGATCGCGCCAGCCTCAAGAGCTTCGCCGATACTGCGCGGAGAACTGACGCCGAGGATCTCCCCCGTGAAACCGCACTTCCGCAGCGCCAGCCCGAACGATCCGCCGATCAGGCCGACCCCGGCAATCGCGACCGACCGCATCAGAGCGTCCGGCCCACGGCCGTGGCCACCAGCCGGGCGCGCTTCATCAGGTCCTGATACTGCTCGGGGTAGAGAGACTGCGCGCCATCGCTCAAGGCGCGATCGGGATCGTGGTGCACTTCCATCAGCAGAGCATCGGCGCCCGCCGCAACCGCGGCCAGAGCCATCGGTGGCACCATGTCGCGCCGCCCGGTTCCATGCGAAGGATCGGCCACCACCGGCAGATGCGAAAGCTTGTGCAGCACCGGAATCGCCGAGATGTCCATGGTGTTGCGCGTGGCCGTCTCGAAGGTGCGGATGCCGCGTTCGCAGAGAATCACGTCGTAATTGCCGCCGGAGAGAATATATTCCGCCGAAAGCAGCAGTTCCTCGATCGTCGCCGAAGGCCCGCGCTTCAGCAGCACCGGCTTGCGCAGCTTGCCCAGTTCGCGCAGCAGATTGAAGTTCTGCATGTTGCGCGCGCCCACCTGCAGGATGTCCGAATAAGCGGCCAGCAGCGGGATCTGCACCGCGTCCATGACCTCGCTCACCACGTAGAGCCCGCGCCGGTCCGCTGCCGCGCGCATCATCTTCAGACCCTCTTCGCCGAGCCCCTGAAAGCTGTAAGGCGACGAGCGCGGCTTGAACGCGCCGCCGCGAATGAAGCGCGCGCCGCCATCGGCCACGATATCGGCCGAGAGCTCGATCTGATCGTGACCCTCGACGCTGCACGGCCCGGCCATCACGATCACCTTGTTGCCGCCGATCTCCACGTCGCCGACTTTGACAATCGTTCCCTGCGGCCGGAATCCGCGGCTGGCCAGCTTGTACGGCGAGATGATGCGATGGACTTCCTTGACGCCTTCCATCAGCTCCACCACGCCGGTATCGAAGTCTTCCCTGCCCCCGACGCCGCCCAGCACGGTGTGGATCACGCCCGTGGAACGGTGCACGTCAAAACCGTCCTCGACCAGGCGCTGGATGATTTTCTGAATCTGGGCTTCGGAAGCGCCCTGCTCCATTACGACAAGCATGTTCCGGCTTAAACCTTCTTTTCCTCTTCCATTCTTTCTTTCTGGATGCGCCGCATTTCATCGATGATGCGCTCGAAGATGCGCTGCAGGCAGGCCGCGGGCAGCGGCCCGTGGTTGTGCGCCGCCACGTTTTCAAACACCTTCATCTCGCGGTTCGGCTCGTAGATCTGCATCGCGGCTTCGCGCTTGATGCGGCCGATCTCTTCCACAATCTCGGTGCGCTGGTTCAGCACTTCCACGATCCGCCGGTCGAGTTCATCGATCTGCTCGCGGCACCGCGCCAGTGCGTCGACATGTTCCTGAGACATCGTCGTTAATTTATACCGCCGTCGCGGCCAGCGGACGCGTCAGATCGCGCATGAAGGCTTCGAGTTTCGACGGGTCTTTTTCGATCTGCCGCACGATCGCGCTCCCCACCACCACCGCGTCCACATGATCCCGCAGCGCTTCCACATGCTCGGGCTTCGAAATGCCGAACCCGAGAGCCAGCGGCAGGTCCGTATGTTCGCGCATGCGTTTGAGGAGCGGCAGCGCCGATTCCGCGATCGACTGCTGTTCGCCCGTGATTCCGGTGCGGGAAACCAGATAAACGAATCCGCTCGAGTATTTCGCCACCAGATCCAGCCGGTGACCGGTCGAAGTGGGCGCGGCGAGAAACACCGTATCGAGACCGGCCGCGCGCATCACCTTCACATAATCCTCGGCTTCTTCCACGCTCACATCGGTGAGCAGAACACCGTCGATCCCCACGGCCTTCGCGTCCGCGGCGAGGCGATCGAATCCATAGCGCAGCACCGGATTGAGATACGTGAACAGCAGCAGCGGAATCTCGGATCTTTTCCGCACCTGCGCGGCGATCTCGAGAACCTTCGCCAGTGTCGTCCCGGCCCTGAGCGCGCGGTCTCCCGCGGCCTGAATCACCGGACCATCGGCGATCGGATCGGAAAACGGCACGCCGAGCTCGATCAGATCCGCGCCGCCGCGTTCGAGCGCGGCCACCAGATCCGGCGTGACAACCGGCGACGGATCTCCCGCCGTCAGATAGGCGATCATGCCGCAGCGCTTCTGGCGTTTCAGGGTTTCAAAAAGTCGGGTGATGCGGGTCGGTTGCATTACGCCTGATCCAGTTCCGGAAGGTTTTCCCGGTAAATGTTGATGTCCTTGTCGCCGCGCCCCGAGAGATTGACGACGAAGATCTTTCCCGGATAATCGGGCGCAATCCGGATCGCCTCGGCCACTGCGTGCGAGGATTCAAGCGCCGGGATGATGCCTTCGAGGCGGCTGAGCGTCACCGCCGCATCGAGCGCCTCTTTATCCGTGCAGGACGTATATTCCGCCCGGCCCAGATCGTGCAGTTGCGCATGCTCGGGCCCCACTGAAGCGTAGTCGAGACCCGCCGAAACCGAATGCGTCAGCGCGATCTGCCCGTGTTCATCCTGCAGCAGATAACTCCGCGTACCCTGCAGCACGCCAGGCAATCCGCCGGCGAACCGTGCCGCATGCTGGCCCAGCTCGGGTCCGCGGCCACCGGCTTCCACGCCGATCAGCCGCACATTCGGATCGGGAATGAACGTATGGAAGATGCCGATGGCGTTGCTGCCGCCGCCCACGCAGGCAATCACCGCATCGGGCGCACAGCCCTCCGCAGCCATCAACTGCTCCCGCGTTTCAAGCCCGATCACGCGATGGAAATCGCGCACCATCTCGGGATACGGATGCGCCCC
>DASPQQ010000043.1:0-4076 GCA_035624885.1 Bryobacteraceae bacterium
ACGCGGTGCGCATGGTCTCGGTGAACCCGATCATCAGCAGCAGCACGATCCACGCCATCCTGTCCCTGGGCCGGATAATCGCGACCGCGAAGCCGAGGACCAGCGAAACGAACGGGATCACCAGATTGCGCGCCAGCATCACCGCCAGCGCGCTCGGGCTCGCCAGGTCCGCCGTCTGGCTCGCCACCGGAACCTCGCGCTCGATGGCCGATCCATCCGGCTCGCTCAGCGTCAGCCGGATGGTTTCTCCGGGACGCCGCGCGAGAACCGCATTGTGGAACTGAATCCCGGCGCTGAACGGCCGCCCGTCGATGGCCAGAATCTGATCGCCGCGCAGCGGTCCGTTGGCAATGGTGCGCGTGCCGGTGACGAGAGTGAAGGGGTCGGCCGGAAGGTCCTTCCCATGCCGGAGAATCTGGAACAGATAGACGGTATTGCCCGCCTGAACCAGGAACGCGGCGACAAGCAGAATGGCTAAGACACTGTACTGGCGCAGAGCGCTGGACATGCGGCCTGAGCGATTATCTCACCAACGCTATAGTGGAAATTCCACTATGTCATTCGTTTCCGTGTCTGAAGCGATCGAGGAAACCCGCGCCGGCCGCATGCTCGTGGTGGTCGACGACGAGGACCGCGAGAACGAAGGCGACCTCACCATCGCGGCCGAAAAAGTCACGCCCGAAATCATCAATTTCATGGCCACTTACGGCCGCGGCCTGATCTGCCTCTCGCTCACGGGCGAGCTCTGCGACGCCCTGCACCTGCCGCTGATGTCGCCCATCAACACCTCGAATTTCGGCACCGCCTTCTGCGAATCGATCGACGCGCGCGAAGGCGTCACCACCGGCATCTCCGCGGCCGACCGCACCAAAACCATCCTCGCCGCCATCCGGCCCGGCGCCAGACCCTCCGATCTCGCCCGCCCCGGCCACCTCTTCCCGCTCCGCGCGCGCGAGGGCGGCGTTCTCGTGCGCGCCGGACAGACCGAAGCCTCGGTCGATCTCGCCCGTCTCGCCGGCCTCCATCCTTCGGGCGTCATCTGCGAAATCATGAACGAGGACGGCACCATGGCGCGCGTCCCGCAGCTGAAGGAATTCTGCGCGAAACATGGTCTCAAAATGATCTCGGTCGCGGAGCTGATTCGCCATCGCCTCCACCACGAGCATTACGTCCACCGCCGCGCCGAAGGAACCATCGAGACGCCTTACGGCGAGTTCCGCACCGTGCTCTATACGAGCGATCTCAATCCGGAATCCCACACCGCGCTCGTCTTCGGCGACGTCGCGGGACGCGAAAAGGTTCTCGTGCGCATGCATTCGCACTGCGCCTACGGCAATCTGTTCGGATCGAGCGCCTGCGAATGCCAGAGGGTATTGCAGCACTCGCTCGAACGCATCGCGCAGGAGGGAGCCGGCGTGCTGGTCTACCTGCACCAGACCGGAACCGGCATGAGAACCGAGGACGGAAAAATCGTCACCCACAACCGCCACGTGACGCAGACTCCGCAGCAGCACGAGATCGGTATCGGCGCGCAGATCCTTTCCGACCTCGGCCTGCACACGATTCGCCTGCTCACCAATCACCCGCGCCGCATTGTGGCTCTTGAGGGCTTTGGGATCGAGATTGTCGAGCAGGTGCCGGTGGGGTAAGGTTGCGTCATGGACGTAACGCCGGCCGACCTCAGCAAGATCCTGCCGCCAGCCCCAGGGCGCTTGCGCATAGCGGTGGACGGCGATTCGCTCCGGATTTCTATCCGGCGCGGCGCCTCTTCGGCGGTTCTGATATTCCTGCTGTGCCTTCTGGGCACGCTGCTTCTGAGAAGCAGCAGCCGGAGCGAACTACTGCACCTCCGGATAGCGGCACTTGCGCGCACAGCCATCATTGACGTCCTGACCAGCCCATGGACGCTCGTCCTGGTTCCAATTGGATTTTATTTCAGCGAACAATTTGTCCGGATGTCGGCGGAGGGCCTTGAAGTCGGACACCGGTTCCTCTGGTGGAGGACATCAGAAACACACGATTGGTTAAAGATCGTGAATCTGGCTTCCCGGCGCGAGTGGGGCCGCGGAACAGTCGTGACCTTCGAGGATCTGCCCTATGGGTTCAGGAGTACGCTTGCGGGCCTGAAGGACGGGGAGGCACAGAGCCTCTTAAGAACGATCGAGGCCTATCGGCGTCTGATCGAAACACCGGGCAGCGCGGCCTGATCACAGAAACGACGCGTCAAATGCGCGCGGAAACAGCGCCCCGAGCCGCAAAGTTTCGGTCCTGCCGTCGAGATTCGCCAGCACGATCTCCACATCCCCGCAGAACTCCCACAGAATCTGCCGGCATGCCCCGCACGGCGGCGTGAGGTTCTCTGTATCGGCTACGACAACAACGCGGCTGAAGCCGCGGCCCCCCTCCGAAATCGCCTTGAAGATTGCGACCCGCTCGGCGCAGATGGTGAGACCGTAAGTCGCATTTTCAACATTGCAGCCGGTGTGAATGCGGCCTTCGGAATCGAGAACCGCGGCTCCCACTTTGAATTTCGAAAACGGCGCATGCGCGTTCTCGCGAACGGCGATGGCCGCGGCAATCAGCGGATCGGTCATGCCAGTCGCGGCAGCACGCGCCGCAGCAGCTCGGCCATCGTGCCCTTCATGCGCTCGCCCACTTCCAGCACTTCCCTGTGGTCAAGCTTCTGCTCGATCACGCCCGCCGCGAAATTGGTCACGCAGGAGATCCCGAGCACCTTCATCCCCATATGATTCGCGGCAATCGTCTCCGGCACCGTGGACATGCCGACCAGATCCGCGCCAATCGCCCGCAGATAGCGAATCTCCGCCGGCGTCTCGTAACTCGGCCCCGCGAGGCCTGCGTACACGCCCTCGGGCAGCGTGAGCCCAAACTCCTCGCCCGCGCGACGCGCAATCTCGCGAAACCGTTTCGAATACGCCTCGCTCATATCGGGGAAGCGCGGCCCGAGCGAATCGTCGTTCGGCCCGGTGAGCGGATTCTGCCCCTGCAGATTGATGTGATCGGAAATCAGCACCAGCATCCCGGGCGCGAACGCCGGATTGATCCCGCCGGCCGCATTCGTCAGCACGATCGACTTCACACCCAGCTTCGCGAGCGACCGCACCCCGTACACCGCCTGCTGCGCCGTGTAGCCTTCATAGAGATGCGCGCGCCCGGCCAGCGCAATCACCGGCACACCGCCCGCCATCCCCGCCACCATTTTGCCCGCATGTCCGGTCGCGGTTGATTGCGGCCAGCCTGGAATATCGGAATAGGGAATCGCCGTCGCATCTTCGAGGCTCTCGGCAAAAGCGCCCAGCCCGCTGCCGAGCACCACGGCAACCTGCGGTTTGATCCTGAGAGCAGAAGTGAGAAACTCAGCGGCCGTCGACACTCAGAGCAGTATACCGGCTATGCAGGCGGACATGAAATTCGCCATCGTGCCCGCCATCATGGCCCGCATGCCGAGCCGCGCCAGATCCGATTTCCGGCTCGGCACCAGCGCGCCGATCCCGCCCACCTGCATCGCGATCGAGCTGAAATTCGCGAACCCGCACAGCGCGTAGGTCGCAACCGCGAACGAATGCGGATCGAGCTGCGGCTTCACCTTGCCCAGGTCGATGAACGCGATGAACTCGTTCGTCACCATGCGCTCGCCGAGCAGCTGGCCGATCTGCCCGCAGTCCTTCCACGCCACGCCCATCAGCCACGCGACCGGCGCAAACACCCAGCCGAAAAGCTGCTGCATCGAAGACGGGAACCACGCCAGCATCCCGTGAATCCAGTTGAACAACCCGTTCATCAGCGCGATCAGCGAAAGGAACCCGATCAGCATGGCCGCGATGTTCAGCGCCAGGTGCAGCCCGTCGCTGCAGCCGCGCGCCGCCGCGTCGATCACGTTCACCGCTTCGTTTTCAAGGCTGCTTTCCACGCGCCCCGCCGTCGCCGGAGTGCCCACTTCCGGCTGCAGCATCTTGGCCAGCATGATGGTCGCGGGCGCCGTCATGATCACCGCGGTCAGCAGATGCCGGATCTCCACATGCGCGAACATCACGTAGGCCGCCATCACCGCGCCC
>DASPQQ010000044.1:0-11405 GCA_035624885.1 Bryobacteraceae bacterium
GGCGCAGGTTCTCTGGGTAAGTGCGGTTCTTTCCAACCTGACCGTCATTGTCCGGATGGTTTACACCTGGCAGGAAGCGGAGCGGCTCGAAGACGCTCAGCTCCGCGCCGTTCCCGCCGCGAAATCCGTTTCGAGCTCCAAATAAAAACCGGGTCCGATGGCTCGGACCCGGTTCGCCCCACTTGCGGATAAATAAATAACTGATCAGGCTTTGGCCGCGGCTTTGGTGACAGCTTTCGTGGCGGCTTTGGCGGTAGCTTTGGCCTTGCGGTGCTCTGCCCAGCGGCGCTTCTGGGCCGCGGCAATGCGCTTGCGAGCCGCCGCGCTGAGGACTCGTTTCTTCGCCGCGCCGGCAGCCGGTGCGGCGGGAGCAGCTCCGGTAACCGAGGCAACGGCCGGTCCGACGCTCTTCACCCACTGCCCAAGCTGGCGTCTCACATGATCGATCTTTTCCTGGATCTCGGCGGCTTCCCGTTCCAGGTGGCTCAGGGCGTATTCGAGGATACTCCTGTTATCTTCGGACTTCTTCTTTGCTGCTTTCGGCATGGATGCTCCACCGGTCAATATATCATGCGGAAAGCACTTAGATACAGCAAAGTTCAGTTACTAATTTATCCATGAGATTCCTTATCCAGCGCGTCTCGCGCGCTTCCGTCCGGATAGAAGGCAGACCGGAAACCTCGATCGGAAGCGGGCTTCTGGTCCTGATCGGCATCTCGAAGAGCGACACGCGCCGGGATGCCGATAACCTGGCCGAAAAACTCGTTCACCTGCGCATCTTTCCCGATGAAGCCGGCCGCATGAACCGCAGTGCGCTCGAGACCGGCGCGGCGCTGATGCTGGTATCCCAGTTCACGCTTTATGGCGACTGCTCCCGCGGCCGCCGGCCCGGCTTCGACCGCGCCGCTCCGCCCGAACTTGCCGAACAGCTCTATGACTACGCGGTGGAAAAACTGCGCGCCTCGGGTCTCGCCGTCGAGACCGGCGTCTTTCGCGCGCACATGGACGTGGAACTGGTCAACGACGGGCCGGTGACGTTTCTGCTGGAAACGTGACGGCTATACTGGTCATTCCGTTCGCATGAAAAGCACGATCTCCTATCAGGACGCAGGCGTCAGCATCGATGAGGCCGACCGCGCCGTCGCGGCCATCCGCAAAATGGCCCGCGCGACGTTCACGAAAGGGGTGCTCACCGACATCGGCTCCTTCGGCGGCTGCTTCGCCCTGCCGAAGATGCGCCAGCCGGTACTGGTCAGCTCGGTCGATGGCGTCGGCACCAAACTGAAAGTGGCTTTCGCGGCGAACCGGCACGATACCGTGGGCGAAGACCTCGTCAACCACTGCGTGAACGATATCGCCGTGCAGGGCGCGCGTCCGCTTTTCTTTCTCGATTACCTCGCCACCGGCAGGCTCGAAGCGACGGTAGCCGCGCAGGTGATCTCCGGCATTGCGCGCGGCTGCTCGGCCAACGGGTGCGCGCTCATCGGCGGCGAAACCGCCGAGATGCCCGGCATGTATCTGGAGGGCGAATACGATATCGCGGGCACGATCGTCGGCGTGGTGGAAAAACCGGCGATCCTGACCGGATCGAAAGTCAAAGCCGGCGATATCCTTCTTGCCCTGCCTTCCAACGGCCTGCACACCAACGGCTACTCGCTCGCGCGCAAATTACTTTTCGAAACAGCCGGCCTGAAACTCGCTTCCATTCCCGCCGAAACCAACACGCCTCTCGGCGACGACTTACTCCGGGTTCACCGCAGTTACCTCGGGGCGATCACGGCGCTGACGAAGTCGAAAACCCTGCTCGCCGCGGCCCACATTACCGGCGGAGGCATCACCGATAACCTGCCGCGCGTGATCCCCAAAGGGCTCGCCGCGGCGATCGATACGAAATCCTGGCAGGTGCCGCCGCTCTTCAATCTGCTCCGCTCCATCGGCAATGTTCCCGAAGACGACTGGCGCCGCACTTTCAATCTCGGGGTGGGCATGATCCTCGTGGTGCCGAAAGCCAGAGCCGATGCCGCGCAGAGGACTCTTCGCCGCATCGGCGAAGAGCCCTGGATTATCGGCGAAATCGTCCCGCAGCGCCGCGCAAAACCGCGGGTTTCGTATCTCTGAGTCATGCGCCTCGGAATCCTCATCTCGGGCCGCGGCTCGAACTTCGAAGCCATTGCCGGCAGCATCGCCCGCCACAAGCTGGATGCCGAAATCGCCGTCGTCATCAGCAACCGGGCGAGCGCCCCGGGTCTCGAGATCGCGCGGCAGCGCGGCATCCCGCAGCGCTTCCTCTCATCGGCCGGCCTCGAACGCGAAGCCTACGACAAACTCCTGATTGAGGAACTGCGCACGCACGAAGTCGATCTGGTGTGCCTTGCCGGCTTCATGCGGCTGCTCTCGGCGAGCTTCGTGCGCGCCTTCCCCAACCGGGTTCTCAACATTCACCCTTCCCTGCTCCCGGCATTTCCCGGTCTCGACGCGCAGCGCCAGGCGCTCGAACACGGCGTCAAGATCACCGGCTGCACGGTGCATCTGGTGGATGAGTTTCTCGACTCCGGCCCCATCGTGATTCAGGCCGCGGTCCCGGTGCTCGATGACGATACGGTCGAGTCGCTCTCGGCGCGCATTCTGGTGCAGGAGCACTCCATTTACCCGGCCGCCATCCAGTATTTCGCCGACAACAGAATCGAGCTCGAGGGACGGCGCGTCCGCATCAGGCCCGAAGGCAGTTCCTGAGCTTCAGAATTCGATACGCCGCAATATTCCGGTGCTCGCGCTGCCCGAGAGCGGCGGAGCGTACTCCACCGTCACCGGAACCGGCCGGAGCGGCCCGCAGCGCAGTTCAAACCCCGCGTCGGCCGGCGCCGAAGGCCCGCGCGTGAGTTCCACCGCCGCGGGCTCCGGGAGATCGAACATCACGGCCTGCCCCCCCGCAAGGATATGCAGACGAGCCGGCCCGGAGAGCCCCGACGGGCACTCGAGATTCTGCGCGGTTCCGGTCACCGCGCGCAGCTTCTCGCCCGGCTGGACGCCCGCCGCGGGTTTCGACCGCGCATCGATGATCCGCGCCATCTGACTGGCGCGCGCAATGTCGGTTTGCGCCTTCGCGTACTTGCGGCAGGTTTCGAGATCCTGCCGCGCCGCAGCCAGTTCGCCGGTCTCGATATGCGCGTAAGTCAGATTGCAGTAAACCGTCGGCGCGGCGGCGGGGGTGACGCTTGAGATCGCCACGAGAGCCGCGATGCCGCCGGCGTAATCCCGCTGCAGGATCTTGGTGAGCCCCAGATTGATCCCGGCTTCGGTATAACCCGGCCGGCTTTTGATTGCGCGCTCGAGCGCCGCGAGCACGAGATCGGGCTTCTGACTGGCATCGCGCTCGAGCATGGCCAGCGCGAAACACATGCGCGCATCGGTTTCGCCGTGCGCAAACGCCTGCTCGAAATACCGCATGGCGGAGGCGCGGTCCTGATCCTGCAGCGCCAGATAGCCGAGCGAGCGCGCCACTCCGGGGCTGCCTGGCTGCTCCGCATCCAGCTTCTCGAAGGCCTCGCGCGCTTCTTCTCTTTTGTGCGTGGCCGCCAGCAATTCCGCCAGCCCGACGCGCGCATCGAAATCGCTCACCGGTTCGACCACCGGCTCCAGTTCTTCCTTCGTGAGCCGCGTCTCGTAAATACGCCCCACCAGCCTCTTGCGCTTGAAGTAAGCCTCGAGATCGGCAAAGACCTGCTCGCCGCTCTTGCCCCACGCGATGCGGCAGGCTTCGTCGGTGTTCTTGCCCGAATTCAGCGCCGTGACAAACCTGCCGAAGTTATCGGCATAGTCGGGCGAGAGATACAGCATGTGGGCGAAGGCCCAGCTCTCGGCGTAGAAAATCCCCACGCGATCGGATTCGTTGTAAATCGGCGATGCCTGCGTCACCGAGGTCAGGGTGTCGAAATCCAGCCACTTCGCGTTCGACAGCTCGGCCACGCGCCCCGGGATCAGGTCGCCGATCGCGGCCCCGCCCTTCATCGGCCGCAGGCTCGAATAAACGTCCGCCCATCCTTCGTTGAGCCAGACCGGCAGCCGCAGGCCGCTGTGCCGGACGACGAGGTGGAAATATTCATGGGTGGCCGTGCCGAAATCGCTCAGCCGCGCTTCATCCATCACGATGAAATCGCGCGCCGCTCCCGGCACGTAATACGCCACCGAGGCCGCAGTCAGACCGTAACGCCGGTATTCGGCATCGGAGCCGAAGTCGATCAGGCGCACCGGCACGTCGGAGAGATTCTTCACCGGCGACGCCTTCAGGAAGAACTCGCGCACCTGCTCGAAATGCAGAATCGCCGCGCGGCCCTTCTTTTCGCCGGCCGATGTATAGATTTCGAAATTCGGCGTGGCAAGGCGCACCCACTCGCCGGCGGCGAAGCAGGGAATCGACGCGGCCACCAGCAGCAAAAACACCCGGCGCATGCTTCCTTTATACGACGATCAGGCGGTGTGAATGAGCCGCAGGAACTCCTGGGCGGCGCGCGTCAGCTTTTTCTTCCTGCGGTGAATGATGCCGGTGGGCCGCACCAGCTCCGGCGCATGGAGCGGCACCGAAACGAGGCGCCCCTGCTCGATCTCGGCCTGCATGGTGCGCTCCGGCAGAATGCTGATGCCCGACCCCAGCACCACCGCTTCCTTGATCGACTGGATGTTGTCGAACTGCGCGGCGATCTCGATTTCGACGCCGTGCTCGCGGAAGAAGCGGTCGAGCTCGCGCCGGATGATCACTTCGTCGTCGAACGAAATGAACTGTTCGCCGTTGAGATCGGCCGGCGTCAGGGCGTCGCGCGAGGCGAAGCGGTGCGACGGGTAAACCGCCACCGTCATCTTCTCCTCACGCCACGGGATCACCGTCAGATCCCGCCGGTGCTCGGGATAACTGATGAACCCGAGATCGGCATCGCCGTTGAGAATCGCTTCGTAAACCCTGGCCGGCCGCAGATACTCGACGTGTAACTGCGCCCCCGGACACGCTTTGGCAAATTCCTCGCGCAGGGTCTGCATTTCCGCGAGTCCGATCGAGTAGATCGAGGCCACGCGCACCGTTCCCTCCACCTCGGCCTTCACGCCATCGAGCGCGACGATGAACTCTTCTTCCGAGCGCAGCACGTCGCGGCACAGTTCGGCGTAGAGCCGGCCGGCCTCGGTCAGGCCGAGAGGGCGCGTCGAGCGGTCGAGCAGTTTCACCTGCAGCCGCTTCTCGAGTTCCTGAATGTGCTGCGTGGCCGCGGACTGGCTGATGCCGTTCAGCGCGGCCGCGCGGCTCAGGCTGCGCGAGTGCGCCACGTCGCGGAACAGCTTGCACTCCTCGAAAATCACCACCGTATGGCCACAATAACATAAGTAATTCTAATATTGCAATCTTCGTATTTTCCGTTTGCATAATAGTCAGCGGCTTGCTAATATTGGGCAATCGCCCTCGGTCCGTTCTGAAGTGAGAAGTGTCTATGAGTGAATCTCCGTCCGATTACCAGCCCTCCGGCCTGCCAGCGCCCCAGGGACTCTATCATCCCGACCAGGAACACGATGCCTGTGGCATCGGATTCGTAGCCAGCATCAAAGGCCACAAAAGCCACGACATCATCGAAAAAGGCATCCAGATCCTGATCAATCTGACGCACCGCGGCGCATGCGGGTGCGATCCGGAAACCGGCGACGGCGCGGGACTCCTCATCCAGATTCCGCACGAATTCTTCGTGCGCGAGACCAGAGACCTCGGCTTCACGCTGCCGCCTCCGGGCGAATACGGCGTCGGCATGGTTTTCCTGCCGGTGGAACGGCACCAGCGGCTGCAGACCGAAGGCATCATCGAGCGCATCGTCCGCGAGGAAGGCCTCACCGTGCTCGGCTGGCGGGATACCCCGATCGACGGCCGCTGGATCGGCCGCGTGGCGCGCGCCTCGCAGCCGTATATCGAACAGATTTTCGTCGGGCACGCGCCCGGCATGACCACGGATCAGCTCGAGCGCAAGCTCTACATCGTGCGCAAGCGGGCGGAATCGGAAGTCGCCGCGTCCGAGATGCCGGACGTGAGCATGTTCTCGATCCCGTCGCTCTCGGCGCGCACCATCGTCTACAAGGGCCTGCTCCTCGCGCCGCAGATCGCGAAGTTCTATATCGAGCTCTCCGATCCCGACGTCACGAGCGCGCTCTGCCTCGTGCACCAGCGCTTCTCGACCAACACCTTCCCCACCTGGCATCTCGCCCACCCGTTCCACTACGTGGCGCATAACGGCGAGATCAACACCGTCAAGGGCAACATCAACTGGATGCTGGCCCGCCAGTCGGTGCTCGAATCGGAACTTTTCGGCGACGATCTGCAGGATCTTTTCCCCATCATCCAGCCGGGCGGCAGCGATTCCGCTTCCTTCGACAACGCGCTCGAACTGCTGGTGCAGGCGGGCCGGTCGCTGCCTCACGCCGTCGCCATGATGATCCCCGAAGCCTGGGACGGCAACCCGCATATGGACGAGGCCAAGAAGGCCTTCTACGAATACCACTGCTCGCTGATGGAACCGTGGGACGGTCCGGCAGCCATCACGTTCACCGATGGCCGCGTGATCGGCGCCACGCTCGATCGCAACGGCCTGCGCCCGGCGCGCTATCTCGTCACCAAAGACGATCTGGTGGTGCTCTCGTCGGAAACCGGCGTCCTCCCCGTCAAACCGGAAGACGTGCGCATGAAGGGGCGCCTGCAGCCGGGCAAGATGTTCCTCGTCGATCTGGAACAGGGCCGCATCATCTCCGACAAGGAAATCAAGGAACAGCTCGCCGGCCGGCGCCCCTATGCGAAGTGGCTCGCCGAGAACCAGATCACGCTCGACAGACTGGGTGAACCGGCGCGCGTGCACGGCTTCGATCACACCACGCTCGTCACGCGGCAGCGCGCCTTCGGCTACAACGACGAAGATCTGCGCTTCATCATGATTCCCATGGCGACGAACGGCGAGGAGCCGGTCGGCTCCATGGGCACGGACACGCCGCTGGCCTGCCTCTCCGACAAGCCGCAGCCGCTGTTCAATTACTTCAAGCAGCTCTTCGCCCAGGTCACCAATCCGCCCATCGACCCGATCCGCGAAGAGATGGTGATGTCGCTCGTCAGCTACATCGGGCGCGAGCGCAACATCCTCGCCGAAACCCCGCAGCACTGCCACACGCTGAAGCTGCCGCACCCGATCCTGACCAACCGCGACCTTGAAAAGCTGCGCCGCGTCTCGGTGGGCGATTTCCTCGCCACCACGCTCTCCTGCATCTTCCCGGTGGCGGACGGCGAACAGGGTCTCGAGCGCGCGCTCGACAGCCTCTGCCAGCGCGCCACGCTCGCCATCCAGAACGGCTACACGATCCTGATCCTCTCCGACCGCGGCGTCAACCAGCACTACGCGCCCATCCCGAGCCTGCTCTCGATGACCGCCGTGCACAATCACCTGGTGCGCGAACGGCTGCGCACGCAGGTCGCGCTCATCGTCGAATCGGGCGAAGCGAGGGAAGTGATGCACTACGCGCTGCTCATCGGCTACGGCGCGAGCGCCATCAACCCGTATCTCGCGCTCGAGACGCTGGAAGATCTGGCGCTGCGCGAACGGCTGCCCGGAAACGTCAACTACGAAAAGGCCGTTTACAACTACGTCAAGGCCGTCAACAAAGGCCTGCTCAAGGTCTTTTCGAAGATGGGCATCTCGACGCTGCAGAGCTATCGCGGCGCGCAGGTCTTCGAAGCCATCGGGCTCAACAAGGCTCTCGTCGACAGATATTTCACCGGCACGGCCTCGCGCATCGAAGGCGTCGGCATCGAAGTGCTGGCGCGCGAAGCCATGATGAAGCACGAGCTGGCCTTCCAGCCGCTGCTCGATCTCGATACGGAACTGCCGGTCGGCGGCAATTACGCGTTCCGGCTGCGCGGGGAATATCACCTCGTCAATCCCCAGACGGTGCAGAAACTGCAGCACGCCGTGCACAGCGGCAGGTACGAGACGTTCCAGGAATATGCGGATCTGATCGATCACCAGAGCCGCCAGCTCTGCACGCTGCGCGGCCTGTTCGAATTCAAACCCGGCGATCCGATTCCGATCGACGACGTCGAACCGGTGAGCGAAATCGTGAAACGCTTCGCCACCGGCGCCATGTCGTTCGGCTCCATCTCGAAAGAAGCGCACGAAACGCTCGCCATCGCCATGAACCGCATCGGCGGCCGCTCCAATACGGGCGAAGGCGGTGAGGATCCCGAGCGCTTCCAGCGCGACGCGAACGGCGATCTGCGCCGCAGCGCGATCAAGCAGGTCGCTTCCGGACGTTTCGGCGTCACGACGCATTACCTCGTCAACGCCGATGAGCTCCAGATCAAAATGGCGCAGGGCGCCAAGCCCGGTGAAGGCGGCCAGCTCCCCGGCCACAAGGTGGATGAGGTCATCGCCAGGGTTCGCCACTCGGTGCCGGGCGTCGGGCTGATCTCGCCGCCGCCGCACCACGATATCTATTCGATCGAAGATCTGGCGCAGTTGATCTACGATCTGAAGAACGTCAACCCGCAGGCGCGCATCTCGGTCAAGCTCGTCGCCGAAGTCGGGGTCGGCACCGTCGCGGCCGGCGTTTCGAAGGCCCACGCCGATGTGGTGCTGATCAGCGGACACGACGGCGGCACCGGCGCCTCCCCGCTCACTTCGCTCCGGCACGCGGGCGCGCCCTGGGAACTCGGCCTCGCCGAAACCCAGCAGGTGCTCGTCATGAACGACCTGCGCAGCCGCATCCGCGTCCAGACCGACGGCAAACTGCAGACCGGCCGCGATGTCGCCGTCGCCGCGCTGCTCGGCGCCGAGGAGTTCGGTTTCTCGACGATGCCGCTCGTCGCCATGGGCTGCATCATGATGCGCAAGTGCCACCTGAACACCTGCCCGGTGGGCATCGCCACGCAGGACCCGGCGCTGCGCGCCAAGTTCAGGGGCCAGCCCGAAGACGTCATCAATTTCTTCTTCTTCATCGCGGAGCAGGTGCGCGGCATCATGGCGCAGCTCGGCTTCCGCAGGATGGACGAGATGATCGGCCGCGTCGACATGCTCGACATGCGCCCGGCGGTCGAGCACTGGAAAGCCAAAGGAATCGACTTCTCCTCGATCCTCTTCAATCCCGATCTGCCCTCGCGCATCGGACGCCGCTGCCTCATCGCGCAGGATCACGGGCTGAGCGAAGCGCTCGACTACAAGCTCATCGACCACGCGCGCGAAACCATCGAAACGCTGGAGCCGATCGAAGTCAAATTGCCCATCCGCAACGTGCACCGCACGGTGGGCGCCATGCTCTCGGGCGAAATCGCGCGCAAACGCGGCGCCGAGGGCCTGCCCGACGATACGATCCATTTCCGCTTCTCCGGCTCGGCCGGCCAGAGCTTCGGGGCGTTCCTCGCCAGAGGCGTCACGCTCGAGCTCGAAGGCGACGCCAACGATTACGTCGGCAAGGGCCTTTCGGGCGGCCGCGTCATCGTCTACCCGCCGAAGGAATCGACCTTCGTGCCCGAACAGAATATCCTCGTCGGCAACGTCGTGCTCTATGGCGCGACGAGCGGCGAGGCTTATTTCAACGGCGTCGCGGGCGAACGCTTCGCGGTGCGCAACTCCGGCGCCACCGCCGTCGTGGAAGGTCTCGGCGATCACGGCTGCGAATACATGACCAACGGGCTCGTCATCGTGCTCGGCAAGACCGGCCGCAACTTCGCCGCCGGCATGTCCGGCGGTTTCGCCTACGTGCTGGATGAGACCGGCGAGTTCGCCAGATACCGCTGCAACAAGGCTTCGGTCGATCTCGAGGAAGTCAGCGATCCGGCCGACCAGCAGCTGCTGCTCTCCACCATCCGCCGCCATTTCGAACTCACCCGCAGCCCGCGCGCCAAGTGGATCATCGAGAACTGGGTCGCCATGCTGCCTCAGTTCGTGAAGATCTTTCCGCACGAGTTCAAGCGGGTTCTCAAGAAGAGAGCGGCATCGGAAACGACCATGCACCAGACACAGCCCGCGGCCGTGAGCGCGGAGAAGCAGGCGGCCCGTGGGTAAAATCTCGGGCTTCATGGAATTCCGGCGGGAGATGCCCACGCGGCGCCCGCCCGCCGAGCGCATTCACGACTGGCTCGAAATCTACAATCCGTTCCCCGAGGAGAGCATCCGCAAACAGGGCGCGCGCTGCATGGATTGCGGCGTGCCCTTCTGCCACACCGGCTGCCCGGTGAGCAACATCATTCCCGACTGGAACGATCTCGTCTATAACGGCAAGTGGCGCGAAGCCTCGCGCGTGCTGCACTCGACCAACAACTTCCCCGAGTTCACCGGCCGCATCTGCCCGGCGCCGTGCGAAGCGGCCTGCGTGCTCGGCATCAACGAGCCGCCGGTCACCATCAAGAACATCGAGAAGACCATCGTCGACCGCGCCTGGGAGGAAGGCTGGATCATCCCCGAGCCGATCACGACGCGCACCGGCAAGCGCGTGGCCATCGTCGGTTCCGGCCCGGCCGGTCTCGCGGCCGCGCAGCAACTGGCGCGCGCCGGCCACGCGGTCACGGTTTACGAGAAGGCCGACCGCATCGGCGGGCTGCTGCGTTACGGCATCCCCAACTTCAAAATGGAGAAGCATCTGATCGACCGGCGGGTCGAGCAGATGCGCGCCGAAGGCGTTGAGTTCGTGGTCAACGCGCACGTGGGCGAAACCATTCCGGTGGCCGATCTGCGGCGCGACTTCGATGCCATCCTGCTCGCCACCGGCGCCGAGCATCCGCGCGATCTCCCCATCCCGGGCCGCACGCTCCAGGGGATTCACTTCGCGATGGAGTTCCTGCCGCAGGCGAACAAAGTCTGCGAAGGCGACAAGGTGCACGACCAGATTCTCGCCACCGGCAGGCGCGTCATCATCATCGGCGGCGGCGATACGGGAGCCGATTGCCTCGGCACCTCGCACCGCCAGGGCGCGATGAGCATCGCGCAGTTCGAGCTGATGCCGAAGCCGCCGGACGACCGCTCTCCCCTGACGCCGTGGCCGCTCTGGCCGCTCATGCTGCGCACGGAAAGCGCGCACGAAGAGGGCGGCGAGCGCGACTGGAGCGTCTCGACCGTGCGGTTCTCGGGCGACGAGCACGGCAACGTGAGGAAGCTGCACGGCGTGCGCGTCGGCCCGCCGCCCAGGTTCGAACCGGTGGCCGGTTCGGAATTCGAGATGGATGTGGATCTGGTTCTGCTCGCGATGGGCTTTACCGGCCCGGTGCGCTCGGGACTGCTCGACGATCTCGGGGTGATGTTCGATACGCGCGGCAACGTGGCGGCCAACCCGAAGTTCGCCACTTCGCTGCCGGGCGTCTTCGCCGCGGGCGATTGCCGCCGCGGCCAGTCGCTGGTGGTGTG
>DASPQQ010000045.1:0-2270 GCA_035624885.1 Bryobacteraceae bacterium
GCTGGGAGGTGAGGGAGTTGACCCAGTGGCCGTCGGGCGTGAGTTTGGGCCAGCGCACGGCAGGGGCCGAGACGACGCCGCGTGCCACGGTTTCGCTGACGTTCGCTTCGAGGATGCACTGGCCGCGATCGTTGAAGGCGCGGACGGTGTCGCCGGTCGCGATGCCTCGCGGCGCGGCATCTTCGGGATGAATCGTGAGCGTGGCGGTTTCGCGGTCGAGGCTGGCCTGGTAGCCGAAGGTCGAGTTCATGCTGCCCTCGTTTTTGGGCGAGATGATCTCGAGCGGATATTTCGCCGCCAGCGCAGGGTCGCCGAGGCGCGATTCCACAGGCGGCGTGTAGTCGAGCGCATCCGCATGGAAGTCGCATTTGCCCGAATCGGTCCCGAAGCCGCCTTCGGCGAAAGGCATGAAGGGCGTGGGAAGGTTGAGCCGGATCGAATGCCGCTCTTCGAGGGCTTCGAGCGTGATGCCGGCGAGGAACGGATGATCCGTAGCGAGAAGCGTGCGGATCATGTCATCGTCTGAATCCTTGAAACAGGGTTCGTCGAAGCTCATGCGCGCGGCGAGGCGGCGGAAGACTTCGGTATTGGGCAGCGCTTCGCCGGGCGCGGGAAGCGCGGGACGCGCGAGCTGCAGATGGTAGTGGCCGTAGGCGTAGTAAAGGTCGGTGTGTTCGAGGAAGGTGGTGGCAGGGAGGAGGATATCGGCGAAGTCGGCGGTGTCGGTGCGGAATTGCTCGAGCACGGCGGTGAAGAGATCCTCGCGGCGGAGACCCGCGCGGACAGCGTTCTGATCGGGTGCGATGGCGGCGGGGTTGGAGTTGTAGACGATCATCGCCTTGACCGGCGGATCGTTCACTTTGGTAAGCGCGTCGCCGAGCTGCGTCATGTTGATCAGACGCGTTTTGCCTTTGGCGGGAGAGGCGTTCTGCAGATCGAAGCGTTCGAGATCGCGGCGATTGAGCTGGAAGGCTCCGCCGGTGGTCAGTTGCAGGCCGCCGCCGGGATCGCGCCAGGCGCCGGTGAGGGCGGGCAGCAGGGCGATGGTGCGGACGGCCATGGCGCCGCGCTCCGAGCGCTGTACCCCGTAGTTCAGACGGATGGCGGCCGGGCGTGTTTCCGCGTATTCCCGCGCCAGCGCGACGATGTCTTCCGTGGCGAGGCCGGTGAGTTCGGATGCGCGCGCGGGCGTCCACTGGCGGACTTTCTGCCGGAGCGGATCGATGCCGCGCGTGTATTTCGCGATGTATTCGCGGTCTTCGCGGCCCTCGCAGAGGATGACGTGCATCATGGCGAGGGCGAGCGCGGTGTCGGTGCCGGGGCGGATGAAGTAATGGCGGTCGGAAACGCGGCCGGTGCGGTTCTGGTGCGGATCGATGGTGTAGAAACGCGCGCCATTGCGCCGCGCTTCCACGATGAAGGGCCAGAGGTGAACGCTGGTGCCGAGAATATTCGCGCCCCAGGCGAGGATGAGCTTCGCGTGGCGGAAATTTTCGGTGTCCATGCCGTAACGGACGCCGAGGGCTTCATGGAGCCCGAGACCGCCCGCGGAAGAGCAGATGGTGCGATCAAGGCGCGACGCTCCCAGCCGATGGAAGAAGCGGCGGTCCATGCCGGAGCCGTTGAGCAGGCCCATGGTGCCGGCATAGCTGTAGGGCAGAATCGCCTCGGAGCCGAATTCGTCCGAGATCGATTTCAGGCGCGCGGCGATTTCGTCGAGCGCTTCGTCCCAGGAGATGCGGGTGAACAGGCCCGCGCCTTTCCGGCCGGTGCGGCGCATGGGATAGAGCAGGCGATCCGGTGAATACTCGCGTTCGAGATAACGCGCCACTTTGGCGCAGAGGAAACCGCGCGTGACCGGATGATCGGGATTGCCGCGCAGCTTCGAGCCGCGGCCCTGCTTATCGACGTCGATGAGAAGCGAGCAGCAGTCCGGACAATCGAGCGCGCAGACGGAGTGGCGGGTTTCAGGCACCGTATTCCGATTTTAGCGATTGGGCGCAGGGTAGGCTGAAGGTTGGGCGAGCATTTTCTCCTGACCACCTTCGGTTCGCTGGGAGATCTGCATCCGTACATCGCGGTGGGGCTGGGGCTGCGCGAGCGCGGCCATCGCGTGACCATCGCGACGTCGGAGATTTACCGGCCGAAGGTGGAAGGCGAGGGCCTCGGGTTCCGGCCGTTCCGGCCCGATGTTTCCTGTTTTCTCGAGAATCCGGAGATGATGCGGAAGGCGTTCCATCCGCGCACCGGAAGCGAGTTCATCTTCCGCC
>DASPQQ010000046.1:0-9210 GCA_035624885.1 Bryobacteraceae bacterium
GGTGAGTCCGGCGGTTGCGCCGATGGCGAACCAGGGGAGGAGCGGGACAGCGTCGCGTTTCCAGTCGAGTCGGCCGCGCTTCCACCAGAAAACAACGAGCAGCGCCGCGGGAAGGCTGGCGGTGACGGTTTTGCTGGCGAGGGCCGCGAGAAAGAGCACGGTGGCCGCGATGTATTGGGAGCGTTTGCGTTCCTGGTCGAAGTAGAGATAGACGAGCGCGGCGGCGAGATAGAAGACGCCGGACAGCGTGCTTTTCTGTTCCGAGATCCAGGCGACAGCTTCCACGCAGACCGGATGGAGGGCGAAGATGGAGCCCGCGAGCCAGGCGCCGGGAAGCTCGAGACGCCGCATGATGGCGACGACGAGCAGAGCGCTGGTGACGTGAAAGAGAAGGTTGATGAGGTGGTAGCCGAGCGTGGCGTCGCCCCAGAGGTGGTGTTCCACCCAGAAGGCGCTGTGGAGCAGCGGGTAATATTGCTGGGTCGCGCCGATTTCGAACCAGATGCGGCGGAGACCGTCGAGCGAGCGCAGGATGGGGCGGGTGATGTGGCCACCGTCATCCCAGAGAATGCCGCCGTTGAGGGCCGGGAAGTAGGCGACGAGAGTCGCCACCAGCAACGCTGCCGCGCGGAGCAGATCCGGTGTGGAGAACGGGAGCCGGAAGGAGGGCGGAGGAGGTGGCCGTTTGATCCCTTTCGCCATGGAAGATTCATTATAGTGACGCCGTTTCATATACAATCGTCTGCAAGGTTCAGGAGGCAGTTGACGATGCGGTTCCAATCTGCGGTTTTGATTCTGATGATGGCCGGCGGCGCGATGGCGCAGCAGGGAGCCAAGCCCGATGGCGAGAAGAAAGTTGCGGCGCCGGGGATGCATGTCACCGAGATCACACCCGCCACGCGGCGTTTTGAGCTCGTCTTCAGCAAGGACGACGAGGTGATCGCGGGACTGACGGAGTTCGCCGAAAAGAACCACATCAAGACCGCGGACTTCACAGCCATCGGCGCGTTCGGCAAGGCCGTTCTGGGCTTTTATGAGCCCGAGAAACGGGCCTACAAACCTTTCCCGATCAACGAGGAGATGGAGATTGCGTCGCTCACCGGCAACATCCGTGCGGACCGTAACGGGAAGCCGAACGTACACGTGCACTGCGTGGTCGCGACGGGCGATGGTGTTGCCCATGCCGGGCATCTGCTCGAAGGGCACATCAGCCTGACCCTGCAGCTCTACATGAACGTGGAAGAGCCGCTGCCGACGTCGGCTTCAAAATAGTTCGCAGTCGACCAGCGCGGCGAGATCGAATTTGCCGCGCGCGAGGTCGTGGGCGGCTTTTTCGATGGCGATGAGCCGCGTCTGTGCAGGGATCAGTTTCCGCGCTTCTTCCATTTCGGCGATACTGCCGAACGGGTCCTTCGTTCCGTGAACGAAGAGCGCCGGCGTGCGCAGCGCGGGGAAGTGCCGGGTGCGGAGCTGCTGCGGCTTTTGGGGCGGATGCAGCGGATACGAGAGCAGCAGGAGCGCGTCCGCGGCCTCCGGGTCCTCGGCTGCGAGCATGCTGGCCTGGCGGCCTCCGTAGGAATGGCCTCCGAGGAGGAGTCTGGCCACCGCGCGCGCCCGCAGGAACCCGGCGGCGTCGCGTAAACCGGCGCGATCGCGGGCTGCAGCGGCTGGCGCGGGCGGGCCGAACGGGCGGGCTTGCCGGAATGGCAGATCGCAGCGCAGCACGAACCAGCCGGCTTCGCAGAATGCGCTGGCGACGGCGACGAGCAGAGGCGCTTTCGAGTTCGCGCCCGCGCCATGCGTGAGCACGAGGCCTTTGCCGCTGGGCGCGGCAGGTTCGTGGAGGACGCCGCGGATCGTGCCCTGTTGAATCGGAATCATGGCAACCGAAGTCACGGTAGCATAGGGGGCGGATATGTGCAGAAGCATCAAGGTCCTGCGCAACGGCTCAAATCCGGTGCCGCCCGGGGAGATTTCGGCCGCGGCGCTGCAGTTCGTGCGCAAGGTCAGCGGCTCGCGCAAGCCGTCGAAGGTGAATCAGGCGGCGTTTGACGCGGCTGTCGAGGAGATTGCGCGGGCGACGGATCAGCTTCTTCGCCAGATGAAGACGCGCGATGCACGCACGCGCGCCGGGGAGTAAAAGCGGCCGTCATTTAGAATGAGTTCGATATGTTCTTTCGCCACGAGAAGGCCAGACAGCAGACCTTTGAAGAACACATGAGCGCGGCGCGCTCGGCCGGGTTCAGGACCGAATCGGCCGGTCCGGGCCGCACGCGGATCGAACGCGGCAACGTGGCGTGCGTGGCGACCTCGGAAGCCGGGGGCATGCCTGTTTTTGTGGAACGGGCGGGCATCGTCATGGGCAAGGAAATCGGCAGCCTGACGGATGGCGGTTTTCAGAAGTTCTTCTCGACGCCGGGCGGCCAACGCAAACCGGCGCTGGCGGAAGAACTGAAAGCCGTGCAGGATTTTCAGGAAGACCTGCGCGAAGCCCTGGGGCTGACGGCGCTTTACAACGAATCGCTGGGCACGACGTCGAACGTGTACGTCTACGACCGCGTGGTCGGGCGCGACCACGGCGACGCGCACAAACCCTGGGAATAACGAAGATTTACTGATTGGCGGGCTTCTTCGGAGCCGGAGCCTTAGCCGGGGCTTTCGCGGGCGTCTCGGATCTGTGCACTTCGGCGAAGTATTGCTGGATGTAAGGCTGCAGCGCGAGCGGGATCTCGTCGCGCGTCACGTCGCCATCGGTTTCAGTGTGCGTGGCGGTCGTGTTCGTGTAGTCGGTGCGGAGCTGCTGCCTGCCGGACTGCACTTCCACCATGGTTTCGCCGGAGACGGTCTGCGAGCGCTTGCCGATAATCTCGCTGATCTTGCCCATGGCTTTGAGCTGTTCGGCGGCTTTGACGTCCTTTGAGCCATCGGCGAGGCCCACGCCGCTGCCTTCCTGTTTCTGCGGCGTGTTGGAAGCTGTGGTGTCGTTGCTCGAACCCTTCTGGCCGCCGAGCGCGTCGCCGTTCGGGTCGCTGTCGGCGTTCTCGTCGTTGCTGTTGCTGGTTTCGGGCGTGCCCTGGCCGGGATCGGCCTTATTGCCGCTTTCTTTCTTCTCGTTTGAACCCTTCTGGGTTTTGTCGCCGGGTTTGGTCTCGGTGGGCTTGCTGGGCGATTTCGACAGCATGCTCGAAACGGCATCGCGCAGCTTGGCCATCAGGTTGCTGTCTTTCGATTCCCCGTCCTTGCCTTTGCCGCTCTTGTTGGAAGCGTCGCCGCCGTTGGAGGCCGCTTCGCTGTTGGAATCTTTCGGGTCACCGCTCTTCTTGTCGCCGCCGTCGATGGGTTCGCCGCCGGCCGCTTCGTCATTCGAGCCATCCTTGCCCTGCTCAGCGGATTTCGCGTCGTTGCCGCCGTTCTGATTCTGGCCGCCCGGCGTTTTGGGCGGCTGTTTCAGGGCCTGTTCGAGCGCCTGATTGAATTCGTCGGGTTCGGCGTTGGGATCGGCGAGATCGGGTTTGATGCCGAGTTTGGAGAGAAAATCCTGCGCCTGTTCGGACCACTCGGTGGGGCCTGGCCGGGCGGCTTTCGCCAGCTGCTTCGGCTGCGCGGTGTTGGGATCTTCGTTGAACAGCACTTCCGTGATGGGCCGCTGGAGATCGAGTCCTCTGCCGGTGCGGTAGCGCAGACCGACGAGGCCGGTGGCGAGCAGAGCGAGGCCCGCCATCACATAGAAAGAGCGGGGAATCGTGAACGGGACCGCGCTCGTCAGGCTCACGCCCCGCGCGGCCGATTCCGCCTGCTCGCGCTGCAGGTGCAGGAATTCGGCGCTGTCGAGCGGCGCGGTCTTCGAGAAGTGGTACGCGGTCGAAAGCGTGTCCGGCAGATGGGCGCTTTCATCGAGGCACACGGCCGTCAGGTAGGAATCGGGCATGCGGCGGGTGAGCCGGTAGATGCCGAGGCCGGCGCCGGCCGCGGCGAAAAAGGCCAGGCTCCACCAGGCAAGAAGCCCGGTGCCCAGAATGAGCAGAAGCGCGAAGCCGCCGGCGAGCACCGAGAGCGCCAGAGCGGTCTGCGCGAACGCCTGGTTAACGATGTAACGCCGCCGTGCCTGCTGGATTAGGTGTTCGACCATGCAGCCCTCAGACCGGAAAACAGTTCCACAATGATTATGTACCACCGGGTTTGACGGCGCCCGGGCCGGTGCCGTCGAGCCCGCGGGAAATTTACGAAGATTTGATCGCAGGAGATCGTTATGTTTCATACAATACGAGCAGTGTTGTACGGGGGGTGGCCGAAGTTCATCTGCGCCGGAGCAGTCGCGTCGCTGCTGGCAGTTTGTCCCTGCGCATCCGCCGCGGAGGCCCACTGGATTCGCGCGCGGTACGGTCCCTTTGAGGCGATCAGCGATGACGGCCGCAAGCCCGCGGTGCAGGCTCTCAGCCAGTTTGTGGAATTCAGCTTCGCGCTCGGCACTGTGCTGGGCCAGCCGGACCTGAAGCTCGATCCGCCGATCCGCATCATGGTGTTCAAGTCGGCGCAGGATCTGGCGGCGCATTGCCCGTCGGAGCGTTTGCGCACCGGCCGTGACCGCACCATGGCCTGCGCGGTGGCCGAAGGGCAACTGGCGCGGCCGCTGCTGCGCGATCTGACGGCCAGGCTGATCGAAAACAATTTCCCGAACATTCCCGGCAACATTGAGAGCGGGCTCGAGACGTTCTTCAGCACGATGCAATCGAACGCCGTGCACGTGACGTGGGGCGCGCCGCCCGCGGCGTCCGAACGGACGCGCGACTGGGCTCTGATCCATCGCATCGTGACCGGGAGCGATTATTCGGGCAAAGCGAAGATCTATCTGCACAACCTGGCTTCGGGGATGGACAGGAACGCCGCGATCCGCAATGCGCTGGGTGAGGATGCGGCGAAATTCGAGGCGGATGTGGATCAGTATTTCGCGGCGGGGAACTTTGTTTCTTCGCCGGCGCCGAGCCGTCCTCTCAATCCGGACCGGGATATCAACAGCACGATGCTGACATCGGACGAAGGCGAACTGGCGCGCGCGGATCTGCTGACGCCGGATTCGGCGGCGATTTATCAGGCGCTGCTCAAGGCCGGGAAGCACGTTACCGAGTGCAACGAAGGGCTCGGGTTGCTGGCCCTCGAAGAGCACGCAACCGTCCATGCGCGCCCTTATTTCGAGGCTGCCCTCAAAGGGGGATCGAAGAACGTGGTGGCGCTGACCGAGTACGCGATCGTGGAACGGGATCCGGATGAGGCAATCGAGTTCCTGAAGGCCGCGCTCACCATCGATCCGAAATATGCGCTGGCGCACTGGACGTTCGGCGAGAAGCTGAGCGATCAGCCGCGGCGCATGATGGAGTGGAAACAGGCCGTGGCACTCGCGCCGCGCAACTACGAATGGGCGGCGCAGTATGCGCAGCTCTGCCTCGATCTGAAGCAGTATGCGGAAGCGGGCCGCGGGTGGATGGCCGCGGCGCTCGCCGCGCCGACGCCGCAGTTGCGCGATCAGTATCTGGCCGAGCGCGAGAAGATCGACCAGCAGCGCCTCGCGGCCGAGGACGAAGAACGGCGCAAAGCGGCCGAGGCGAAGGCGCGCGAACTGGCGGATCTCAAAGCGAAGGCGCAAAAGGAGCTTGCCGATCTCGAAGCCCGCGCGAACACACGGAAGCTGACGCCGGAAGAAGCGGCGCATGCTGTCGACTGGTATGACAGCAACGCCGACGCCACATTTGAAGGCACCCTGGTGCGCGTGGATTGCGCCGGCAAGGGTTTGCGGCTCAGCGTGAAAAACGATGCCGGCACGACACAGGTTTTTGCAGTGAAAGATCCGTCCCAGTTGCTGACGCAGGGCGGGGAAGCGACCTTCTCATGCGGGGTGCAGAAGGCGCGCAAAGTACGCGTGGCTTATAAAGTGTCAAATCCTCCGGAAAAAGGCGTTACGGGAGAGGCGACAGGTCTGGAATTCGATTGATCAGAAGTTTTCTGGCGCGGCTGATCGGTGGAGATCGGCCGAAAATAGTTGCAGTGTTCGGGGCCGATGGCGAGGAACTGGAACGGGCCATAGGGCATGCGCGCAGTGGATCCGGGCTTCCAATCTGGGCGTGGTGCCGGGAAGCACTGGAAAAGGCGCCGGAAGGATGTGAACGGTTCTTTCAGGGCTCGAGCGCCCTGAGTGAGTTTCAGCGCGCCCTGCGCGAGCGATGGGTTGCGCTTTCGATTGTCCCGTGGACGGGGCGCGGAGGGTTTTCCCGGCTGCGCCCGTTTGCGATTCCTCCATTCCGCGTGCTGGTGATGAATGAGGCGGGGGATTTCTTCCCGGCGAAACCGCTGCCGGTCGCACAGCACCTCGCGCGGCGCCTCCGGGAGTGCCTCTCCGCCAGAATGCAGCTTGCCGGTGAGTGGACCATGGCGCTCGGCGGCATCGTGTGGTCACTGCTGTTTCGCTGCGGCCAGCGGCTGCGTGATTTGTTCTTCCTCGGTGTTTCGCTGGCGTGGAGGGGCATGGAGCACGCGCGGGACATCTGGGTGCTCTTCTACCACTTTTCGCGATCGAGAACCGCGTTCCTGCTGCATCTGAAGTCGGAACTGATTCTTGCCGCACTGGCATTCTGCGCTCGGCGCGTGCCGAATCTGGCGCTTTCGATGGTGGAAAAGGAAAGGCGATCGACGAACCCGGGCGCCCGCATGGCGGAGGACAGTTTCATCGAGATCCCGCATGCAGGCCGCGGCTGGCAGAGGCGCAGGATTCTCGAGAAGCTGCGCAGCTCGCATGCGGAGTTCGTTGTATTCCGGCATGAGGGCGAGCCTGGAGAGGCGAAATGGCTCATCGCCATGGCGGTCGCGACGGGTGCATTCGCCGCCGCGCGGCAGGCGGGGCATTCGGCGTGGCGCGCGAAGGTGGTGGACAAGCATCCGTTCCGCCGCCTGCACGGGAACGAAACGTCGGAAGTGGCGGCGCCTGATTCCGGGCTGATCGTGATGCGGCGCGAGACGCTGCTGGCACTGGGTTGTCCGAGGGCGCTCACGTGGGGCGCCGCGCTGATGCTGATTTTCCGCAAGGCTTCGGCGGCCGGGCTGAAATCGATTGTGGTGGGACATGGCGGCCCGGTACCCGATGAAGCGGCAACGGCGCTGGAAGATCTGGAGTATGCGGTTCGGGTGAAGCTGTCCTCGCAGTATCGCGCGATGGCTCCTGCGTTTCCCGATCAGTTGCGGGGAAACATCGCCTGTTCGCCATGGCATCGGCGCGCGCTGCGCGGCAAACCGCGCGTGCTCGTGGTTTCACCTTATCTGCCGTTCCCGCTGTCGCACGGCGGCGCGGTGCGGATTTACAACCTGTGCCGCGAACTGGCGGCGGAGATCGACTTCATTCTCGCCTGCTTCCGCGAAGCGAACGAGACCGTTCACTACGACGAACTGCACGAGGTGTTCCGCGAAGTCTATGTGGTGGATAACGACGAGAAGCATCCGCCGGGTCATTTGCCCGCGCAGGTGGCCGAGTACCGGAACTCGGCGATGGCGGGGTTGATTTCGCGCCTGTGCGGCGAGGGCTGGGTGGATGTGCTGCAGCTCGAATACACGCAGCTGGCCGAGTACGCGCGCTGCGCAGGCGAGGTGCCCGTCGTGCTGGTGGAGCATGACATCACCCTGACGCTCTACAGGCAGATGGCGGAGCGGACCGGCGACGAAGCGGCGCGGCAGGAATACTGGCGCTGGCTCAACTTCGAGCGCGCGGCGCTCGAAAGCGTGGGCACGATCTGGACGATGTCCGGACACGATCGCGCGACGGCCATCCAGCACGGCGCTCCGCGCGGGCGAACGCTGGTGGTGCAGAATGGCGTCGATCTGGGCCGTTACGGGCCAGCCGCGAAGCGCGGAACGGGCCAGAGGGTGTTGTTTGTCGGCTCCTTCCGGCATCGGCCCAATCTGCTGGCGTTTGAGGAACTCCGGGAGCGAATCATGCCGGAGGTATGGCGGAAGTTTCCGCATGCGACGCTGCACGTGATCGCCGGGCCCGAGCATGAACGGGCGGCGGCGGTGGCGGGACGGCGCGCTCTGCTCCGGGAAGATCCGCGCATCGCGCTGGAGGGCTTTGTGACGGACGTGCGGCCGGCCTACCGGGAGGCGGACGTGGTGGTGATTCCGCTGCCCGTTTCCGCGGGCACGAACATCAAGCTGACGGAAGCCATGGCTTGCCAGCGCGCGATTGTCAGCACTCCCTCGGGATGCCGGGGGCTCCATTTGAGCGATGGCAAAGAGCTGATGGTTTCGGAACTGGCCGGGTTCGCGGACGCGATCTGCGCTCTGCTCGAAGACGAGGGGCTGCGGGCACGGATCGCGGGCGAAGCGCGCATCACGGCGGAAGAGCGCTTCGGCTGGGATTCGATCGCGCGTGGCGCTCTCGAGTGTTACCGGACGCTGGTGCTACCACATCTGGCCCGTGAAGCCGTCGGCGATTAGCGGACCGGTTCCCAGCCAGCGCCCTGCATCCGATCTCCTCCATCGAGAATTTCCTTCAGGATCGCGAGCGTTTCGACGACGCGCGGGCCGGGCCGGTTGAAGAACTGGTTGCCGTCGGCGAGGCAGATGCGGCCGGTGAGCCGGTCGAAGCCGGGGCGTTCGGTGAGCCAGTGCAGTTCGGCGCGGGTGCGGGCGAGATCGAAGCCGCAGGGCGCGACGACGATGACGTCCGGATTCTTTGCCAGCAGATCTTCCCACCCGATCCAGGGCGAGTGGACGCCGGCCTGGCCGAAGACGTCGATGCCTCCGGCCATGGCGATGAGTTCGGGTGTCCAGTTGCCCGCGGCCATGAGCGGTTCGAGCCATTCGATACAGGCGACGGTCTGGTTCGAATGGCCGCGCAGAGCTTCCATGCGGGCGTCGAGCGTCTGGATGACGGGCTCGGCATTGACGCCGACGGCTTCGGCGACGCGCCGGAAATCGTCCCGGATATCGGCCATCGAGCAGGGGTTGAGCGCGACGAGCCTCGGCCGGCTGGCGAGGCGCGAGGCGATCGATTGTTCGACGTCGTGCAGGCTGACGGCGCAGACATCGCACTGCACCTGGGTGAGGATGTGGGTGGGCTGGAGACGTTCGAGAACGTCATCGAACACCTCGTAGATCGAGATGGCGTTGCGGGCGGACTTGCGGACCTGTTCGTCGATCGTGCGGCTGTCCGCCTCGACGTCGATCAGG
>DASPQQ010000047.1:0-4206 GCA_035624885.1 Bryobacteraceae bacterium
AGCGTCACTGCCTGGTGAGGAGCCCGGAAAATGGACGATAAAGAACGCTCGCGCGCACTGGAACAGACTCTCGGCCAGATCGAGAAACAGTTTGGGAAGGGGTCGATTTTACGGCTGGGATCGAAGGACGCGATCGTCCCGGTTTCGGTGATTTCCTCGGGGTCGATCGCCATCGATGCCGCGCTCGGCACGGGCGGTTTTCCGCGCGGCAGAATCTGCGAGATCTACGGGCCGGAATCGTCCGGCAAGACAACCATTGCGCTCCAGGTGGTGGCCGAATCGCAGCGCAGGGGCGGGATGGCGGCGTTCATCGACGTGGAGCACGCGCTCGATCCTCTTTATGCGCGGAAGCTGGGTGTGGATGTCGATAACCTCCTCGTTTCGCAGCCGGATTACGGCGAACAGGCGCTCGAGATCACCTCGGCGCTGATTGCTTCGGGATCGATCGACGTGCTGGTGGTCGACTCGGTGGCGGCGCTGGTACCGAAGGCCGAACTGGATGGCGAAATGGGCGATTCCCACATGGGCCTGCAGGCGCGGCTGATGTCGCAGGCGCTGCGCAAGCTGACCGGCGTGGTTTCGAAATCGAAGACCTGCCTGATCTTCATCAATCAGATTCGCGACAAGATCGGCGTCATGTTCGGCAACCCGGAAACGACGACCGGCGGCCGCGCGCTCAAGTTCTATGCCTCTGTGCGGCTCGACATCCGGCGCATTGCGGCGCTCAAGGACGGCGAAACCGTGGTGGGCAACCGGACCAAGATCAAGGTGGTGAAGAACAAGCTCGCTTCACCGTTCCGCGAGGCGGAATTCGACATCGTCTACGGCGAAGGCATCTCGAAGGAAGGCGAACTGATCGACCTCGGCGTGCAGAACAACATCATCGAGAAGAGCGGTTCGTGGTTCAGCCATAAGGGCGAACGCATCGGCCAGGGCCGCGAGAACGCGCGCCAATTCCTCAGAGAGAATGCCGATATCGCCGGACGCATCGATATCGAACTGCGCCGGCTCATGGGGCTGATCAAGGCCGAACCGAAGCCGGAGCCGGCGGTCAATGCCGCGGTGGCCGCAGGACAGGCCCCAAAAGTCGCTCCCACTCCAATTCCCGCACGCCGTTAGTGCGTCATGGAGTAGACGACATAGTTGACGCCGATCCGGATGGCCATCGAGGCGGCCTTTTCGGGATAGCGCGGAGAATCGGCCCACTCCCAGCCGTCGCCCAAATCGGAGTTGTAGGAGATCGCGATCATCACGCGGCCCTTGTCGTCAAAGATGCCGCGCCAGTGGGCACCGCGGCCGCCGTCCTCGCAGTTCTTGCAGCCCTGGCGCAGGTGTTCTTCGCCCGGGACCTGAACGCGGTCGCTGAGATCGTAAACGATGTGGAAGATCGGATCGTCGTCCGGGATGTCGAGAATTTCGCGATCCGGGAAGACCAGCCTCATCGAATCCTCGAACACCTTGCGTTCGACGTTGCCATGAAAATCGTCGGCCACGAAGAAGCCGCCGCGCAGCAGGTACTCGCGTAACTCCTGTCCCTGCTGCGGCGTGATGCCCCATTCGCCCACCTGCACGGCATAGACCCAGGGCCAGTCGAACTCTTCATCCTGATCGAGGTTGATCGGCTGCTCGACGGACCGCGTATGGACGCGCGTGAGGCGGCGCACGGCTTCGGAGAAATGGCGGTCGGCGCGCGGGTAGTCCTGCGTCCAGAGAGTCATGCCTTCGCGCCAGTCGCCGTCGAAGCGGCCGCGGTAACCGTCGTTCCAGCCGCCGGGGAACATGAGGCGGGCGAAGGCGAATTCGGTCTGTTCCTGATAATCGGGAGGCAATTCGAAGCGGAAGTACTCGACGCCCGGGTACTGGCGGAACGGTTTCAGTGCGGCGTAAGCCACACCAGCCAGGCCGAGCGCACAGATCACCATCCGCCACCGGAGTCTCATTCGGGCGCCTCGCCACGAGCTTATCACTGCATCGGGAAGGCGTACCTGGGACAATGGAGTCCGGCTCATGATTCAGCCGCAAAGCCTGCGCTTTTTCCTGCCGATGCAGAATCCGTTCGGGTTCGGCGTGCTCGACTTCATCATCTTCGGGGTCGCGCTGCTCCTGGTCGCGGGTCTCGTGTGGCGGCGGCAGATCGGAACGCTGGCGATTCGTGTTGCCGGGCGCCGTGGGCTTTCCGTTGCGATTTGCGCCCTCATGCCGATCGCGCTGCGGCTTCTTCTGCTCCCTGGTCATCCGATCCCGACACCGCGCGTGGCCGACGATTTCAGTTATCTGCTCGCCGGCGATACGCTGGCGCATTTTCGTCTGGCGAATCCGGCGCATCCGATGCACCGGTTTTTCGAAGGCGTCTTCGTTCTGCAGGAACCGGAATACGCTTCGAATTTCCCCATGGGCCAGGGGATTGTCCTGGCGATTGGAGAATGGCTGGGAAATCCGTGGTTCGGTGTTCTGCTGTCCGCGGGTGCGATGTGCGGCCTCGTCTGCTGGATGCTCCAGGCCTGGGTGAGTCCGGTGTGGGCTCTCACGGGAGGGTTGCTTGCGGGGATCGAATTCGGTCCGCTCAGTTCGTGGATGAACACGTACTGGGGCGGAGCGGTTTCCGGGATCGCGGGATGTCTGGTTTTCGGCGCATTGCCGCGCCTCGGAGTCAGGCGGCGCTATGCCGTTCTGCTGGGCGCGGGCCTTGGCCTCCAGATGCTGAGCCGGCCTTATGAATCGGTGCTGTTGCTGATCGCCGCCGCGATTTTCCCCATTTCGCGGCGGAACATGGCGATTGCGCTGCTCGCGATGCTGCCGGCCGCCGGACTCACGCTGCTGCAGAACAGGGCGGTGACCGGCAGCTGGCTGGAACTTCCCTACACGCTCAGCCGCCATCAATACGGCATCCCGACTGCGTTCCGCTTTCAGAAGGCTCCCGTGCCGCACAAGGCGCTCACCATCGAGCAGCAGGTCGATTACGAAACGCAGGTGAAGACTCACGACCGGCCGGCCAGGTTCGGGGAACGCATCCCTTTCCTCCGCTTCTTCCTTCTGCCGCCGCTCTGGCTCGCGCTGCCCTTTTGCCTTCGCTCGTTGCGGGAGCCGCGGTTCCTGCGCGCACTGGCGGCCATCGCGATCCTGTGGATCGGAGCGGAGGCTTATCCGTACTTCTATCCGCATTACATTGCCGCGGTCGCGTGTCTGTTCGTGCTGATTGGCGTGAAGGCGCTCGAAAGCCTGGGGCGGTTCCGGGTTGAGGCCATGCAGTTCGTTCTGCTGCTTTGTCTCGCGCACTTCTGCTTCTGGTACGGGATTCATCTGGCGGGAGGGCAGAACGTGGAACTCGCCGCGTCGCGTTACGAAAGCTGGGATGAGCTGAATACGGGCGATCCGGAGGGCCGCATCGCCATCAACAAGCGGCTTGCCGCCGCGCCGGGAAAGCAGCTCGTGTTCGTGCGCTACTTTCCGCAGCACGGCGCCATGGAGTGGATTCACAATGCGGCGGACATCGATGGGGCAAAAGTGGTGTGGGCGCTCGATCTCGGCGCGGAGGAAGACGCGAAACTGCGCAGTTATTATCCCGGCCGCAACGTCTGGCTTCTCGAACCGGACGCGCATCCGCCGGTCCTCGTGCCTCAGCCGTAAGGAAAATATTCATGCGAAGAAGGTGGTGTTGCAGGACTTCTGTTATGAACCTCTAACGTGCCGCATGTCACAATCGGCACCAGGAAGATACCTCATGCTGAACCCGGACGAACTGCGCAAAATCGACGCTTACTGGCGAGCCGCCAATTACCTTTCGGTAGGCCAGATCTACCTGATGGACAATCCCCTGCTCCGCGAGCCGCTGCGCACGGAGCATATCAAGCCGCGCCTGCTCGGCCACTGGGGAACGACTCCGGGGCTGAATTTTATCTACGTGCACATGAACCGCGTGATCAGAGCTTACGATCTGAACGCGATTTATATCTGCGGACCCGGCCATGGCGGACCCGGTATGGTGGCCAACACGTACCTCGAAGGCACTTACTCCGAGATTTACTGCGATGTTCCGCAGAGCGTGGATGGCATGCGGAAACTGTTCCGGCAGTTTTCCTTCCCCGGCGGAATTCCGAGCCACGCGGCGCCGGAGACCCCGGGCTCGATTCATGAGGGCGGCGAACTGGGTTACTCGCTGCTGCACGCCTATGGAGCGGTCTTCGATAACCCGGATCTGCTGGCGTG
>DASPQQ010000048.1:0-18556 GCA_035624885.1 Bryobacteraceae bacterium
GCTGAATGTGTAGTTGCAGCCGATCTTCTCACCGGGCGTCAGTCCGCTGAGGGTGTCGGTCAGGCTGCCTGCTCGCGCAGCCTGCCCGGCCAACAGTACCAGAGTGATGGCCAGGAATCGCCTTGCCGGCTTTGTCATTTCAATCTTTCCTCCGTTAACGACAAGGTATAAATTAGCACGTTTGGTTCCAGACGTGCACAAGACTGGCTGCGCCATGACGCCCGTGCAGATTAGCCCCTGGGCAGAATCGATCGCCGAAACCGTTCACGATTCGCTGCTGATCCTGAACGAGAGGTTCCAGGTGCTCCTGGCAAACCGGGCTTACTATCAGACCTTCCTCGCGAGGCCCGCGGAAACGGTCGGGCGCTCGCTTTTCACTCTGGGCAAGCGCCAATGGAACATTCCGGATCTGCGCGGACTCCTCGAACGGGCGCGGGCAAGCAACACTCCGTTCCATGGCTTCGCCGTGCATCGCGAGTTTCCCGGGATCGGCCTGCGCCGCATGCTGCTCAATGGACGGGCGCTGCGTTCAGCGGACGGCGCGCGCGTGATACTGCTCGCGATTGAAGACGCGAGCGAACGGGAGCGGCCTGCGGCCGTGCTGCGGGCCCTGCTGCACTCCGCCGCGCAGGGGATTCTGGCGGTCGATTCCGCCGGCAGGATCGTGCTGGCGAATCGCATGGCGGAGAAGATGTTCGGCTATCCCTCCGGTGGATTGACGGGCAGAAATCTCGGGATTCTGATACCGGCCGCGAGCCGGGACCGGCACCGCCGGCACTATGAGGCTTTCTTCGCCGCGCCGCGCAGCCGGCGCATGGGCAGCGGCCAGGAACTGGCCGGCCGCCGGAAGGATGGAATCGAGTTCCCCGTTGAAGTCAGCCTGAGTTCCATCGAAACCCCGCAAGGCCGGCTCGGGGTTGCGTTCATATCGGACATCACGGAACGCAGGCACATGGAGGAGGTGGTGCGCGAGCAGCGCGCGCAGCTCGACAAGCTTCTCGCCACGGCTCCGGGCGCCATCTGCGCATTCCGGCTGCGCCCGGATGGCACGGCTTCCCTGCCCTATGCGAGCCCCGGCTTCTACCGTATCGTTCCCGGCGCGCCCGACATGAGCGAAGACGCCACGCCTCTGTTCGCCATGATGCCCCCGGAAGACGCGAAGCGGATCGAGGCCAGCGTCGCCGAATCGGCGCGCACCATGAAGCCCTGGCACGATCACTACCGCCTCCACACAAAGAAGCGCGGAACCATCTGGGTGGAAGGCCAGTCGGTTCCCTCGCGCGAACCGGATGGCAGCATTTACTGGTACGGATTCCTCACCGATATCACCGGGAGAAAGAAGCTCGAAGCGGAGGCGGAGCAGTATCGTCACGAGCTGCGGGTTCTCTCCTCGCGCCTGCTCACCGCGCAGGAAGACCAGAGCAAGTTTCTCGCGCGGGAACTGCACGATGTCTTCAGCCAGCAACTGGCGGTGATCGCGATGGATGTTTCGGCGCTCCGGCAACAGTTGCCTCCCGAGCTTGCCGCGCCGGGGAATTCGTTCGGAGAAGAACTGAACAAAGTGGGCGTCGGCATCCAGAGTCTTGCCGAAGGGCTGCACAGGATGTCACGCCAGATCCACCCGTCCATCCTGGCCGATCTCGGCCTCGTGGCGGCCCTGAAGAACGAATGCCAGACCTTCTCGAAAGTACACGCGATCCCGGTACACTTCCGGGCATCGCGAGTCCCGCGGCATTTGCCGGAGAAGGTCGCATTGACGATTTACCGCGTCGCGCAGGAAACCCTCCGCAACATAGGCAAGCACGCCGCCGCAAGCGAGGTGCGCTTTCAGCTCTCGGCAAGCGAGTCCGGCGTCCGGCTCTTTGTGGAAGACGTCGGCGACGGCTTCGAGCTGGCAAAAATGCGGAAAAGGCCAGGGCTGGGCCTCATCAGCATGGAGGAACGGGTCCGGATGGTCAACGGCGTATTCCGGATCGATTCACATCCGGGCAAAGGAACCAGAGTGGAAGTCCGCGTGCCTCTTCCGGCTGGAAATGGCACGGCCGACAATCCTTCTGGCGGATGATCATCACATCGTGATCGAGGGCTTGCGGCACATCCTCGAAAAGGACTTTGACGTCATCGGTGTGGCCTCGGACGGGCAGGCTCTGGTGCGCGCGGCCGCGAATTTCAAGCCCGACGTGATCGTGGCGGACGTCAGCATGCCCCTGCTGAACGGTATCGAAGCAGCCCGCCAGATCCGCAAGGAAAACCCTCAGGCGAGGATTGTTTTCCTCACCATGCACCCCGATCCGGTGTACGCAACTGAGGCATTAGACGCAGGCGCTCTGGGTTATGTGCTGAAGAGCTCAGCCGGAGAGCTGCTGGTGACCGCCGTCCGGCAGGCGCTTGAAGGACGTGTTTACGTGACGCCGGCCATCACGGCGAGGGATGTCCAGATCCGGTCCGGGCGCCCGCCGCAAACGCGTGGCGCGGCTCGTCAGAACTCCTGCGTTCTCACGGCGCGGCAGAGGCAAGTGGCCCGCCTTTATGCCGAAGGACGCAGCACAAAGGAAATCGCCGATATTCTGCACGTTTCGGCGCGAACCGTGGAATTTCATAAATACAGAGCTCTCGAGGCGCTCGGCCTGCAGACTTCGGGCCAGCTGATTCAATACGCAGTCAGGCATTTTGCGTGAACTTAACAGTGTTCACGATTTCTGGTAGTTTTACGAGTTCCGGAGCCCCCGGGAAGTTCGCTAGGCTCGGAGAAACGGAGATTGACATGCGCGAGATCGTGATCGAAAAGGTGATGCGGACGAAGGACGATGCGCCTTCGCTCGTGGACCAGATCGATGGGATCCTCAGAGACATCAGCTTCGAAGCGGGAAGACTGGCGGACGATGGCCAGGAACCCGCCGGGCTGGATGCCTGGGTGGAGAGAATCCGGCAGCAGTTCTGGCGGCGGCAGCTGGAGGTCGTGGAGGAACCGACTCACTTCTCGATGCGCATGGCGGCGCCCGGATTCAGTTCCGGCCAGATGAAGGTCGTCATCACGGAGAACGCGGTGCAAGTCCGGGGAGCGGACGATCGGGTCATTCGTCAGATCCCTCTGCCCGCGGAAATCGATCCCCGGACCGTTTATGCGGTGTTCGACGACGGTTATCTGCAGCTCACCGGAACGAGGTTCGATCCCGATGAGAGCACTTCGGCCAGACAGAACCATGCGCCGGTGCATATCGCCGCGCCCGGGTATCGGGAGCGCGCGATGGCCGCGGGCCACGGCGCTTCCTGAAGTTTCTCCCTTGTGTTGTGACGGGAGCACTTCCAGACGGAGGACCCCGCCGCGCATGAGTATCCACTGCGCGGCGGCGGGTCTGGGGTGGGCAGTCATCCGGAGCGCCCGGGCCCTGCTGCTTCCCGCCAATGACCCCTCGCGGTACTAGTACCCACTCCCCATTCCGACCTCAGGAATTCGCCGGTTTTCGGCCGATATGGATTGAGTCCCGGAAAGAATACGAAACCGGGCACGGAGGATTCTTTGAGCAACGTTCGCAAACTTCTCGCGATTCTGGCGCTTCTGCCAGCCTCATGTCTTCTCGCAGCCGATCCCAAAATCGCCCCGGACATGCCCTCGAGCGGCAACGTCCGGGTGATCGTCCAGTACAGCTTACCCCCTCCAGCCGGCCTGTCGCTCGAGATAGCAGGACTGGGCGGGCTGGTGAACAGTCTCCTGAGTTCCCTGAACGCCGTGGTGACGACGCTCCCCGTCACGGCGCTGCAGAATCTCGCCTCAGACCCGAACGTCGTCTACATCTCGCCCGACCGCACCGTCGAGGGCATGCTCGACTATGCCAACCCGACAATCAACGCCAACATCGCCTTCGAGCACGGGATCGACGGCACCGGCGTCGGGATTGCCCTGATCGACAGCGGCGTCAGCGGGGATGCGGACCTGAATCAACCGGGGCTCCTCGGGAATCTCGGAATTCTTTCGCGCGTCGTCTACAGCCAGAGCTTTGTCCAGGGCGCCGGCGCGAGCGACCAGTATGGGCACGGCACGCATGTGGCCGGCATCCTCGCGGGTGACGCGCTGCTCTCGACCGGTCCGCTGTACACCCACACCTTCCGCGGCATCGCGCCCAACGCGCAGATCGTGAATCTCCGGGTGCTCGACGCCAACGGCAACGGCACAGACAGCGCGGTGATTCAGGCCATTGAGCAGGCCGTGGCTCTGCAGTCGCAGTACAACATCAAAGTGATCAATCTTTCGCTCGGCAGGCCGGTGATGGAAAGCTTCACGCTCGATCCGCTCTGCCAGGCGGTGGAATACGCGTGGAAGAACGGCATCACGGTGGTTGCGGCGGCTGGCAATTTCGGCCGCTGGGCGGCCACGAACGGTTATGGCACCGTTCTTTCGCCGGGCAACGATCCTGACGTGATCACGGTGGGGGCGATGAAGGACGAAGCCACGGTGACGCGCAGCGATGACCGCATCGCCAGCTACAGTTCGAAAGGTCCTTCCGCTCTCGACCACATCGTGAAGCCCGACATCGTGGCACCGGGCAACCATATCATCTCGATCGCGCAGCCTTCCTCCACGCTGTTTTCCGAGGCAAGCCAGGCCAGCCTGCTGCTGCCGTATTCGTATTACTGGCCGGGGATGCAGGGGAACTCCAGCCAGTATCTCGCTCTGAACGGAACCAGTATGGCGGCGCCGATGGTCAGCGGCGCGGCCGCTTTGCTGCTGCAGCAGGACCCGGCGCTGACGCCCGATCAGATCAAAGCGCGCCTCATGCTGACGGCGACCAAGACGTTCCCCAGCGCCAGCGTCGCGACCGATCCGGCAACCGGCATCAGCTACACCAGCTACTACGACATCTTCACCATCGGCGCCGGCTATATCGACGTCTGGGCGGCGCTGAACGACACCCATCTCGCGCAGGGCAGCGCGGCCTCTCCGACCGCGGTCCTCGATCCCTCCACCGGTCTCGTCTATCTGGCCGATACGAATGCGCTCTATTCCACCGGCCAGACGACCGTCTGGAATTCGTCGCCCGACTGGGCGGAGACTGCGGTCTGGGGATCCAGCGTCCTCGTTCCCGCTGCTTCCGACTCCGGCAGCACCACAGTCTGGGGCAGCACTACAGTCTGGGGCAGCACTACGGTCTGGGGCAGCACCACCGTCTGGGGGACCACGACGGTCTGGGGCACGACTACAGTCTGGGGCACAACCACGGTCTGGGGCTCAACCGGCCCACTACAGGGTGAAAACTAGTCTGTCGAACGCGGAATAAACGAACGGGACGCGCCGGCCAGCGGTACCAGGCGGCCGCGTCCTTCCGCCACGCAAGTGAATTCGATTCCGGCCAGATTCTCCGCGCGCGAGACCCAGCGCACGTCGCCCTGAGCCTCGATCAGCAGGTGATCCGCCGGAAACTCAAGTTCGAGGTTGATGGGGCCTTCGGCCACCTGCGGCCCGGACTCGATGCAGATCCCGCCGCGGCCGAACGCGATGCGGTGTTCCTCCACGGCCCGCTCGAGACTCGTGAAGGAACGCCGGAGCGCGGGGCGCGGCGAGGGATCGGGCTGCTCCTGCCAGAGCTCGTCGCGGCCGCACAGGCTTCTTTGCGCCGCCGCCAGCAGATCCTCGCGCGTGAAGGGCTTTTCAAGCAGCGTTTCCGCTCCCAGCGCGTAAGCTTCGCGGGGCATGATGTCGCTGTATCCGCTGATGAAGATCACGGCGGGGATTTTCAGCCCCTTTGCCTGCGCGGTCCGGAGCAGCGTGATGCCGTCCATGACCGGCATCCTGACATCGGATACCAGCAGATCAAACCGGCCGGTTTCGAGAAGGGCCAGGGCTTCGGCGCCATCCGCCGCGGTGGCAACCGAACGGGCGGCGCGCGCGAACCAGGCGGCAACAATATCGCGCAGGACCGGTTCGTCGTCGACCACCAGAATTGCCGCTTCGCTCAGCTGCATGTCGCTCCTACCCTGTCCGCTCGAGGCGGGGAAGACGGAAATAAAAGCAGCTGTGTCCGTCCTTTTCGGTGAATCCCAGTTCGCCGCCGTGCCCTTCGATCACCGTGCGGGAAATGCTCAAGCCGAGTCCGGTGCCCTTGCCCGGCTCTTTGGTGGTAAAAAACGGCTCCATCAGGCGACTTCTCACATGCGGAGGAATCCCCGGTCCCGAATCCGTCACGGAGAACAGAACCGAGGAGTCGGCGGCCTCCACGCCCAGACGCACCCATTTCGGCCCCGGCCCATCCGTCGCGGCATCGTACGCGTTCTGCAGAAGATTGAGCAGCACCTGCGCGATCTGCCCCTCGCGGCAGGGGATGGACAACGCCGGATCGATTTCCGGCAGGCGCAGATCGACCGAACCCATGCGGAAACTGTCGCGGCAGATCTCCAGCGCATCGTCGACGATCCTCGCCACTCGCGTGGGGCGGAAGACATCCTGCGAACCCTCCCGGGCCAGAGCCCGCATGCTCCTGACGATATTTGCAATCCGGTTCGCCGTCTGGCGAATCCGTTCCGCATTGCGCCGCACCACTTCGGGCGGCAAACTGCTCTCATCCTTGAGCGCGCTGAGCAGATCGGACGCCGAGGCGTGAATGATCGCGAGCGGGTTGCCGATTTCGTGCGCGATCCCGCCGGCCATCAGGCCGAGCGTGGAAAGCCGGGCCGAGAAAAGCAACTGGGCGCGATGCCGTTCGATCTGTGCCTCCGCGCGCCGGCGTTCCGTGATATCGCGAACCGAGGCAATCGTGCGGAACCTGCCGGCAAAGACGTTCGGACTCAGGCTGATTTCCGCGGGAAACGTCGACCCGTCCTTCCGGCGGCCACTCAGCTCGATTCCCTGGCCCATGGGGCGTATGCGCGGGTGGCGCACGTACTCGGAGCGGTACCCGGCATGCGCCTCGCGCTGCGCTTCCGGGACGAGTTCATCGATGTTCAGCTCGAGCAGTTCCTCCCGCGTGTATCCGAACATTTTCACGGCGGAATCATTCACCAGATCGATCCGCCCCGCCGCGTCGGCCTCGATGATCGCTTCGGGAACCGCTTCCAGAACGCGCCGCAGTTCCGTCACATCTTCGACCGCATGGATGATGAACTCCACTTCGCCGTTTGCGCCGAAGACAGGCGAGTTCACCGGGCTCCAGTAGCGCTCCTCAAACGCTCCGCCGTTCCCGGCCGGCCGCCGGATATCGTACTTCTGCACCGGCATCGCGTCGGGCGCGCGGTCCCTGAGAACGCGCCCGAGGGAGGCGGCAAGATTGGCCACGCCGGTCGAGCCCGGATCGGCCGGGTTATCCGGAAAGACTTCGAACAGCGGTCTTCCGATCACGTTTTCCCGGCGTGTCATGGTCGCATCGAGATACGCGCCGCTCGCCGCCACGATGCGGAGATCGGGCGTCAGAACCAGATAGAGGCCCGGAGCGGATTCAAACAATCTGCGAAAATCAGGCGGCTTGTCCGTCATCGGCGTATGAGCCCCCATGCATTTGGGGAGCCAGAACGCGGCCGGAGATCCGGCGCGGATCGCGTGGAAAGGGCTCATCCTGCGCGAAGGCGCGCAGGGCGAACGGCGTTCGCTGTGCCGATCAACTCAGCCCGGAGCGCTACATCAGCAAAGCCAGAAGCCGCGTCTTCACGGCCTCGGCGACCGCCGCGTCGGGACAGACGACGAGGATCGTGTCGTCACCCGCGAGGGTTCCGACAATCTCCGGCCATTCTTCGTCATCGAGCGCCACCGCCACGGAACTGGCATGTCCGGGCGCGGTTTTGAGCACCACCTGGTTCTGCGCCACCCGCACATCGCGCAGAAACTCGCCGGCAAGGGCCGGGAACGCGAGAGCCGGCGCGCCGCCTCCGAGCGCGCGATATCCCTCCGCGGTCTTCACCAGACCGAGTTCGCGGATGTCGCGCGAAAGCGTGACCTGCGTCGCCTCCACGCCATTCTCCTTGAGAGCGCGGGCGAGTTCATCCTGAGTGAAGATGCTCCGGCTGCGGATCAGATTCAGAATCTGCCCCTGCCGGAAGCTCTTCGTCATGCGAGGCTCTCGAGGCGCACACCCGCTTCGATGAGCGCCGCGGCCACGGTACCCGGACCGGTTCCGCCCGGAATCTCGCGCGTCTTCATGCCTTCGCGCGGATCGAGCAGGCGGGCGATGTCCGGCGTGAATTCGGGCGCGAAGGCCGCAAGCGATTGCGCGTCCCAGTCGCCGGGCTTTTTGCCGTTGCGGACGCTTTCGAGCACGAGCCGCCCCACGATCTGGTGGGCCCGATGAAACGGCGTGCCGTTGCGCGCCAGCGCTTCGGCGAGATCGGTCGCCACCACCCAGCTCTCATCCGCGGCCTGGGCCGGAATCTTCGGACGCAGCACCACCGATTCGGCCACCGTGCGGGCCATCTCGAGACTGCCGTTCACCTGATCGCAGGCTTCAAACAACGGTTCCTTGTCTTCCTGCATGTCGCGGTTGTAGGTCAGAGGCAGGCCTTTCATCGTGTAGAGCAGCGAGTTCAGCGCGCCGAGCACGCGCCCGGACTTGCCGCGAATGAGTTCGAGCGAATCCGGATTCTTCTTCTGCGGCATCAGGCTCGAACCGCTGGTGACGCCATCGCCCAGTTCCATCCAGCCGAATTCCTCCGACGAGTAGAGAATCCAGTCTTCGGCGAGGCGGCTCAGGTGAATCATCGTGACCGACGCCGCGTAGAGATAGTCGAGCGCGAAGTCGCGGTCGGCCGAGACGTCCATGCTGTTGCGCGTGATGGAGTCGAAACCGAGATCGGCGGCTATGGCCGCGCGATCGTGCGGGAAACCGCTGCCCGCGAGAGCGCCCGAGCCGAGCGGCATCACGCTGGTACGGCACCGCGCTTCGCCGAAGCGCTCGTGATCGCGCGCGAACATCTCGAAATACGCGAGCAGATAGTGCGGCCAGAGAACCGCCTGGGCGCGCCGCAGATGCGTGTAGCCGGGAATGATCGCGTCCGGATATTTGCCCGCGAGCGTGAGCAGCTCGCGCATCAGCGCGCGCAGCAGCGCGCGGGCGCGGTCGCATTCGCCGCGCAGCCAGAGGCGGGTATCGAGCGAAACCTGTTCGTTGCGGCTGCGCCCGGTGTGGATCTTGTCCGCCACCGCGCCGACCAGTTCCTTCAGCTTCCGGATGACGAAGGTATGAACGTCTTCGTCGGTGGCGTCTTCAAAGAACTTCGCGTCCTCCGCCGCATCGCGCCGGATGCTGTCGAAGGCCGCGACGATCTGCTCGCACTCCGCCGCGGTGAGCACACCGGCGCGCGCCAGCGAGCGCGCAAATGCCTGCGAGCCCTGCGTGTCGGCTTCGAGCAGCCGCCGGTCGAAATGCAGGGAACCAGAGAACCGCTCGAACACTTCCGACGGTCCTGTTTCAAAACGCCCGCCCCAGAGTTTCATCCCTGGTTCACTCACGCGAGCAGCATCAGCAGCAGCGCTTTCTGCGCGTGCAGCCGGTTTTCCGCCTGATCGAACACCACGGAGCGCGGCGACTCCATTACGCTGTCGGTCACTTCTTCTCCTCGTTTCGCCGGGAGGCAATGCATGAAAATGGCGTCCGGCCGCGCCTCGGAGAACAGCTCGTCATCCACCTGATAATCGGCAAACGCGGCGCGGCGCTCGGCCGCTTCATGTTCCGCGCCCATGCTGGTCCAGACGTCCGTGTAAACGGCGTGAGCATCGCTCACCGCCGCTTCGGGGTCGCTGGTCACCGTGATCTTCACATTCATCTGCCCGGCCAGCTGAAGCGCTTCCTCGAGAACGCGGGGATTCGCTTCGTACTTCGGAGGCGTGGCCAGCGCGAAGTCCATCCCGAGCCGCACGGCGCTGAACATCAGCGAATGCGCCACGTTGTTGCCGTCGCCGACGAACGCCAGCTTCAGACCCTTCATTTCCCCGAACCGCTCGCGGATGGTCTGCATATCGGCAATCGCCTGGCAGGGATGCCAGATATCGCTCAGCGCGTTGATCACCGGAACCTTCGACCAGTGGGCGAGTTCCTCCACCGTCCTTTGCAGAAACGTGCGCGCCACGATGCCATTGACCCACCGGTCCAGATTGCGCGCCATGTCCTTCAGGGGCTCGCGCCCGCCGATGAGGCCGTCGTTCAGGATGGCAAACCCTCCGAGCTGCTGAATCGCCAGCTCGAAGGTCATGCGCGTGCGCAGGGAAGGCTTTTCGAAAAGCAGGGCGATCGACTTGCCCGCGAGCGCATGCCGGTAGAGCTCCGGCGAGCGCTTCACGTCGGCTGCAAGATCCAGCACGGAAATGAGTTCCGCGTGGGTGACGTCAAGGTCTTTGGTGAAGTCGGGACTTCCGAGCTTGCGGATGAGCGGCATCGCGGTCATGAATTTTTATACATCCAAATGAATATTTAACCACCCCGGCGCCGGCGGGTCAACCCGCCTGAATTCATATCGTATTACGATATAAATGTGACGCAGACGGAATACGAAGAACTGGCCGATTTCCGCTACCGGATCCGCCGCTTCCTGCATTTCAGTGAAGGCGCCGCTCACGCCGAAGGGCTCGAAACACAGCAGCATCAGGCTCTGCTGGCCATTCGCGCGATGCCCGGAACGGAACCCTGTACGATCAGCGCGGTCGCGAGAAGGCTCTTCCTCCAGCACCAGAGCACGGTCGGCCTGGTGGACCGGCTGGAGCGAGCCGGCCTGGTGCGGCGCGCGCCTTCGCCCGCCGACGGCCGCCAGGTGCTGGTGGCCCTCACGCGCAAAGGCGATTCCGTGCTGAAGCGGCTCTCGTTGACGCATCATGCAGAACTGGAAATCCAGGCTCCCGAACTCGCCCGGGCCCTCGGGGCCATCATCCGCAGACTCAAACGAAATGAAAACAGACAAAGCCAGCAGGACGCTGAAGTTTCCGGCGCCGCATGAATCTCCCTCCGGCCAGGAGCTCGGGGATTTCACCGTTACGCCGCGCGTCATTCCGGTCGCGCTCATCGCCATCGTCATTGGCTTCATCGCCACCCTGGTGGCCGCTGCCCTGCTCCGGCTCATCGCGCTCTTCACCAACGCGTTTTACTTCCAGCGCCTGAGCATCGGGAGCGTTTCTCCCGCCACCAATCACCTCGGCTGGCTCGCCGTGCTTGTTCCCATCGCGGGCGCGCTCATCATCGGATGCATGGCGCGCTATGGCTCGGAACGAATCCGCGGCCACGGCATTCCGGAGGCCATCGAATCGATTCTGCTCAACGGCAGCCGCGTGGAGCCGCGCGTGGCGCTGCTCAAGCCGCTCTCGGCCGCGATCTCGATCGGCTCCGGGGGGCCGTTCGGCGCCGAAGGGCCGATCATCATGACCGGCGGCGCGTTCGGCTCGATGATCGCGCAGCTTTTCCATCTCACCAGCGCGGAACGAAAAACGCTGCTGGTGGCGGGCGCGGCCGCAGGCATGTCGGCGACGTTCGCGGCTCCGCTCTCGGCCACGCTGCTCGCGGTCGAGCTGCTGCTTTTCGAATGGAAACCGCGCAGCTTCATCCCGGTGGCACTTGCGGCGGCGACGGCAGGCGCGGCACGCCGCTACATTCTCGGGCTCGGGCCGCTGTTTCCGGTCGAGCCGCATAATCTCTTTCTCGGGCCGAAAGGGCTCGTGGCCTGCGTCGTCGCCGGCATCCTTGCGGGGCTCTTCTCCGGGCTGCTGACGAAAGCCGTTTATGCCGCCGAAGACGCGTTCCAGAAACTGCCCATCCACTGGATGTGGTGGCCGGCGATCGGCGGGCTCGTGATCGGCCTCGGCGGACTCATTTTCCCGCAGGCGCTCGGCGTCGGCTACGACACGATCGGGGCGCTTCTGCAAGCCGATGTCCCTCGCGCCACCATCGTCGGCATTCTGCTCGTCAAGTCGGTCATCTGGGCGGTCGCGCTCGGTTCGGGGACTTCCGGAGGCGTGCTCGCGCCGCTGCTCATGATGGGCGGCGCGCTGGGCGGCATCGAAGCGATCTTCTTCCCGCATGTCGGCCCGGGGTTCTGGTCATTGATCAGCATGGGCGCGATTCTCGGCGGCACGATGCGCTCGCCGTTCACGGGCGTCGTGTTCGCCATGGAACTGACGCACGATTACAACTCGCTGCTGCCGCTGCTCGTGGCCAACACGCTCGCTTACGCGGCGACGGCGATCCTGCTCAAGCGCTCCATCCTGACCGAAAAGCTCAGCCGGCGCGGCTTCCATCTGAGCCGCGAATACGCGGTCGATCCGCTTGAAATCCTCTTCGTCCGCGAAGTGATGCGGACCAACATCGTCGCGCTGCGCCCTGACGACGTGGTCCGGTTCCGCATCGACCATTCACCGAAAGGCCAGCATCTCTACCCGATCATCGACGAGGAGCGGCACGTCCTCGGGGTGGTTACCCGGAATGATCTCGCGCGGGATCGCAAGCCGCCGTACCGGGAGCCTGTCGTTGCCTTCTCCAATGAGCCGCTGCGGCTCGTGGTCTATCGCATGGCCGAACTGCAGGTCACGCGCATGCCCGTCGTCGATCCGGAAGACGACAACAGACTCGCCGGCATGGTTTCGCTGCAGGATCTGCTCACCGGCCGCACCCGCACCCTCACCGAAGAGCGCACGCGCGAACGCGTGCTGCGGTTGCGCTGGCCTAAACCACCTGACCCAGTACTTCGGTAGCGGCGCGGCTGAACTTCGCCGGATCGGTGAGTTCGCTTCCTTCGGCGAGCAGCGCGAGGCCCCAGAGCAGGTCGGCCGCGTTGACGAGGATCGCGTCGCCCGGGTTCGCGGCCTGCCGCTCGCGCATGCGCTGAATGAGCGGATGCTTCGGGTTGAGTTCCATCACGCGCTTCTGCGTGGGCGCGTTCTCCTGCACCTTCTTCAGGGCGCGCTCGAGCACCGGGCTGAATTCGTTATCCTCCACCACAAGACAAACCGGCGACGTGGTGAGGCGGGAGGAGAGCCGCACTTCTTTCACATGAGCGTCGAGCTCCTTCTTCAGGAAATCCATGAGCGGCTGGAACTCTTCCTGTTTGCTCTTCAGCTCCTTCTGCGCTTCTTCCTTCTCCTGTTCGGTGCCGACCTCGAACTGGCCCTTGCCCACCGATTTCAGCTTTTTGCTGTCGAATTCGTTGAGGTACTGCAGCATGAATTCGTCGACCGTATCGGTCATGAACAGCACTTCACAGCCCTTTTCCCGGACCGCTTCGAGATGCGGTGAATTTTCAATCGCCGCGCGGCTTTCGCCGGTGAGATAGAGGATCTGCTCCTGGCCGGGCTTCATGCGCGCCACGTACTCTTTGAGCGAAACCAGAGTCGCCGGATCGGCGGACGATTCGAAGAGCAGCAGCGAAGTGATCTTGTCGCGATTGTCGTGATCGGAGCCAATTCCTTCCTTGATGGCGCGCCCGAATTCCTTCCAGATCTTCAGATAGAGCTCGGTGTCCTTCTCCATCGCTTCGGCGAGCGTATCGAGCACCTTCGTGGTGAGGCGCTTGCGGATCTGCGTGATGTGGCGGTCCTGCTGCAGCCGCTGGCGCGAGATGTTGAGCGGCAGGTCGGAAGCGTCCACCACGCCGCGCAGGAAGCGCAGATACGTGGGGATCAGGTCTTCGCAGCGGTCCATGATCATGACGCGGCTGGCAAACAGGCGAAGACCGGTTTCGGCGCCGGCGTAGAAGAGATCGTAGGGGGCGTTGGCCGGGATATAGACCAGGGCTTCGTATTCGAACGTGCCTTCGGCGCGGAAGTGAATGGTCTTCAGCGGATCGACCCAATCGTGCGCGATGTGCTTGTAGAACTCGTTGTATTCTTCCGGCTTGACTTCGGAAGGCGAACGCTTCCAGACCGGCCGCATCGAGTTCAGCGTCTCGTCGCCCTTTTCCTTTTTGACGATGACCGGGTAGTTGATGAAATCCGAGTGCTGGCGGACGATGCTCGAAAGTTTCCAGTCGTTGGTGTAATCTTCCATGCCTTCGTCGCGGTTTTCGGGCTTGAGGAAGAGCGTGATGGCGGTGCCGCGCTCGGGTTTCTCCGCGTCGGCGATCGTATATTCGCCGAGGCCGTCCGACTCCCACAGAACCGCTTTTGACGTTCCCGCGCGCCGCGTCAGCAGCCGCACTTTATCGGCCACCATGAACGCGGAATAGAACCCGACGCCGAACTGGCCGATCAGATCCTTCATCTGCGCGGCATTCCCCGCCTCGGCCAGCTTCGCGCGCAGTTCGCGCGTGCCGGATTTGGCGATGGTGCCGATGTGCGCGATCACTTCGTCGCGCGTCATGCCGATGCCGGTGTCGCTGATGGTCAGCGTGCGCGCGGCTTTATCGGCATCCAGGCGGATCTCGAACTTCTGATTGCCTTCGAGAATCGCGTCGTTGGTGAGCGACTCGAAACGGAGCCGATCGAGGGCGTCCGAAGCGTTCGAGATGAGTTCGCGAAGAAAGATATCCTTGTCCGTGTAGAGGGCATGGATCATCATGCGTAGCAATTCTCTGGTTTCCGCCTGGAAGGCCAGAGTTTCGGGGACTGCTGATGACATGGTGTTCTCCTGGTTGGTTGGAAGGAATGAATGCAAAAACACTATTTTACGAAGCTGATTGCCGCGCTCCTCGTCCCGGGCGGTCTGCTGGTTGCGGGCGATGCACTGCCGCGAGTGGGTTCCGAAGCGCCGGGATTCACGCTTCCTTCACAGGATGGAACGCCGGTGAGCCTGAAAGACCTGCGCGGCAAATGGGTGGTGCTTTACTTCTATCCGAAAGACGGGACAGCGGGTTGCACGTTGGAAGCGCATAACTTTCAGCGCGATCTGAAAGGGTATGAAGCTCGCAATGCGGTGATCGTCGGGGTGAGCGTCGATTCGACCGGCAGCCACAGGGAGTTCTGCGCCAAACAGGGGTTGACGTTCAAACTGCTGGCCGACGATCAGAAGCGCGTGACGCCGATGTACGGGTCGCTCGAAAACCTTCTGGGCTTCAGGATCGCGGCGCGGAATACGTTTCTGATCGATCCGCAGGGGAGGATCGCGAAGGTGTGGACGGGTGTGAGCCCTTCGCGGCATAGTTCGGAGGTGCTGGCGGCGCTCGATGCGGCGCGGCGGCAGGAGCTTGGGTTCTCCGGGTTGGTTTTGTTCGCCTCCCTTTGTTTTCAGCGAATTGGCGGGTTCGCTCCGTCATTTTTGAATTTCGCTCTGCCCCGGTTTCGCCGTTTATTCGGCGATTGGCGGCTGGATTCATCGCGAATTGAGTAAAGTCTTCCATTCGCTGAGGAGTATAGTTCTGCCTCAGGCGAGGGCCGCTTCTCGGGTGGCGCAAGTTGTTGAGGCTGCGGTGAAATTTCCCGGAAAATTTCTGTGATCGTGGACCCGGCATGAGGCCGGGCTGGCCGGCAATTGCCTTATCCAGAACTCGCAGCAGGCCGGTCGGGACTCGGATTTGCGCGCGTTCCGCTTGCCCCGATCGGGGATTGGTATTTGAGTGCGGTGTCGCGGTTTTTCCGACCTGCGACGCCCAATCGACGGGTTGGGCGAGCGTCAGGAAGAATGGAGAAGGCGCAACCGCGCAACATACGCGGTGAAGTGGGTCATCGCCACGATTGCGAGCGCCACGCCATTGTCCCGCAGCAGTGATCCCACCGATTGGGGTGTATGTTGAGGCCACTGTGCCGCCACCGCCGTAAAGAAGAACAGCCAGGCCATTGCGATGCCTGCCCTCGGGAACCGTACCATCCCCACAGGTATCATCGCCGCGGCGAAGCACAGGACATCGGCGATCCAGAGAGCGATCCCGGCATGCTCGATCACGGCCGTTAATGCGTAGAGCTGAAAGCCCTCCATCGCGATCAGAAAGTAGAGAACCGACTGAATGATCCCGAAGATCATTCTGTCTTCCGCCAGTGCCTGCCTGAGAGTGACTCTGCTCACTTCACGCTGCTCCTGATGGCATGCTTGCACGTTAAGCGCCTGGTGTCATCGGGGAATCTCCCTGCGCGAAACAGTGCTCGACTATCCAGATGGTGATCAGGCCGCGCACAACACGAAGGAGGAGGGGATCGCGAACATGGAGCCGTCAGATCAGTGCAAGGCTCACGCGATTACCGCCGTCGCGGAATCGAACGGGCAGTTCACCGTTACGAATACGAGGAATGGTTACGCGCGGAGTTATCGGGCGCGGTAGTCTCCGGGGGCACATGGCATTCGTGCCGTCCCTGATGCTCGAATGCTCCGGTAATTTGCTCCGCCTGGCTCAGGCGGCGACTTCCACATCCTCAGCGTGGTGTGAAGGTTCAGGCACAGGGTCTCCCGCATCGCGGAGACAACGGATATGAAACTCGATGGCCTCGGCCACATGCTCGCGTGCTTCGCTCATGGTTGCGCCCACCGCGAAGCAGCCCGGGAGATCGGGCACGGTGGCACCCACGCCGGCTGGCCCCTGCTCAAAAACGACCGCGTATTTCACTGACCAATACCTGCCTGCTTCATGATAGCTTTTGCGGTCCCGGGAGGGATGTCGTCTCCGGGCTTTCCGGCGATGGTAACCTTTCCGGCCTTCAGCGGGTGGATGAAGTGCCGGTGGCGCCCCTCCTGGTTCCTGAGAAGCCAGCCGTCAGCGGCCAGCAGCTTCAACACCTCCCGGACTTTCATCGGCACCGTAATGGTTGTGCGGACTCAGCAGAAAAATCTCCATTTTTCGATTTGCTCGCGCTTCAGGCAATCTGCCGCCGTATTGCGCGCCGTCACGGAGCGTAATACCATCAATGCATGCGGACCATTTCCCTGAAACTGCCCGACGGTCTTCTGGCGGAACTGGAGCGCGAGGCGAGGGCCAGACGAGTTACGAAATCGGTTCTGGTGCGGGAGAGCCTCGAAGCAGCTCTCCGCGGGCGAGCGCGCCGTGCGGCTTCCTGTTACGATCTGGCCCGGGATCTGGCGGGGACGGTGAAGGGGCTGCCGCGTGACCTGGCCCACAATCCGAAGTATATGGAGGGATTCGGGGAGTGACGGAACGGGTTGCTCTGCTCGACACGGGGCCGCTCGTGAGCTTTCTCGCTGAAGGTCTGACGCACCATGCATGGGCGGTCGAGCAATGGAGGCAACTGCGCCCTCCGATGCTTACCTGTGAGCCGGTTCTCACCGAAGCGGCGTTTCTTCTGAAACGGGAGGGACGGGAAACCGATGCCCTGTTTGCGCTGCTCGAGAGGGGGATCATTCGGATCGGGCTCGCAGTTGAGAAGGAACGGGCTGACCTTCGGGCGCTGATGCGCCGGTATCGCAACCGGCCGATGTCACTGGCAGATGCATGTCTCGTTCGACTGTCCGAGATGCACGGCGCGGCCGAAGTGCTCACGCTCGATGGCGATTTCCGGATTTATCGCCGGCATGGCAATAAGGTGATTCCGGTTCGAATGCCGGAATGAGGAGAAATGCTCGCGGTTCTGAAGCTGGGCGATTTGCCCGAGCGATTTTGCCTCAACGGTAGGCTTCGGAGCGGTGTTTGACAGCCAGAATACGGATGGCGCGGGGGCCTGTGCCCGGAAAGAAGACGCGGTAATCACCGACGCGAAGCCGCAGTTCGTGACGTGGCGGGCGCAGGCGCTTTACATCGCCTGATCCATCGGTGAGGTAGTCATCAATGGCGTGGAGAATCGCGAGAGCGGTTTCACGGTCGATGGCGAGCAGCTGTTCCTGCGACCTGCCGTCCCAGACGACGGTTTTCCGGAACCTCATGGGCCTGTTCAGCGCGATGTCAGGCCGTAGCGACGAAGCAGGTCGTCGTGCGACATTGCTTCCGGGGCCGGCGACGCGGCCGCGGCATCGAGTTCGGCGGCCAGCTCGGCGGAGATTTCTTCATCCTCGAATGGAGCCTCGGCAAGCGAGCGCGTGACGGGGCCAGTCATTACTTCGAGCAGTTGAACGATGGCCGCCAGCTGAGTGCTGTCGAGATAGGCGATCAATTCAACGGCGTGCTTTCTGTCAGGATTTTCCATGCCGCGACGCCTTCAGTATCGCACCGTGAGACGGGAGCCGGGGTGAGCGTTGATGGCCCTTGAAGCGGACTGAGGATGCCGGGGCCGGCGAACCGTGTCTCTTATCGCGGGTTCCCACGCAAACCGAGAGATTTTGCTTTCGGGTCCCAAGCCCAGAACTCGGTGACGTGGCCTTTTGTCTCCGAATTGACTCCGTCATATGTCTAGCGCAACACGATGACTCCCGCGGCCCTCTTGCCTATCGTTCGAAACGATCCTGGCGAGCTCATGAGAAGCTTCGGGGATCCTGTCCTGGGCAGCAGCCAGATCTCTGTCTGGTCGTTATAAGCGTGCTCTTCGATCGAGGTCACACCAAGAACCTCGTCGTCGGAGCCAGCGAAGCTGCCGAACTCGACCGATACAAGATCTGATAACAGGTCGACCTTTCTGAGTTCTTTATCATTGGCCGCGAAAAACCGGAGCCGCAGGCGTACGGTGAGGTCCGCACGATCCAGAAGAGCGCTAATCACAACGTGCCATCCGCGATTTGATCGCAGGTCGCGGATTGGTGCCTCGGTGGCTGGCACAAAGGTCCTGGCCGTCCCGACGAAGCGACCGAGC
>DASPQQ010000049.1:0-4076 GCA_035624885.1 Bryobacteraceae bacterium
ACGAACTCCACTCGGTTTTTGCGGTCACCCACCGCACTCCCGGCAACCTGCGAGGTTTCGTGCAGGCGAAAATGCGCAACCTGCGCAGCGGATCGATGATCGAGTACCGTTTCTCCTCGGAAGACAAGGTCGAAAAAGCCATCCTCGACGAGCAGGAAATGGAGTACATGTATGACGACGGCGAGTACTTCTACTTCATGAACACCGAGAACTTCGAGCAGATGCATCTGACGAAGGAACTGCTCGGCGATGCGACCGATTACCTGATTCCGCAGCTCAAGGTGACGGTGGAGTTCTACGAAGGCAAGCCGATCAGCGTGGAACTGCCTGCGACCGTCGATATGACCGTGGTCGAGACCGAGCCGGGCCTGCGCGGCGCGACGGTTTCGAACGTGACCAAGCCGGCGAAGATGGAGACCGGCCTTGTGGTGCAGGTTCCGCCCTTCATCAACGAAGGCGAGAAGATCCGCGTGAACACGGCCGAAGGCACGTATCAGGAAAGAGCGTAAACCAGCAGCTCTTCTTCTTCCGGCAGCACCGTACGTAAATCCAGAAGCACTCTGTCGCGCTCGACGCGCGCGATGACCGGCGGGTTGTTTGCCCGCAGCGCCGCTTCGGTTTTGCCGGCGACGATGAGCCACGTCGGTAATGTGCGGTCGGGCGTCGAGCCGCCGCCGATGACGGATTCGCCGGGTTCGATGGCGAGCGGCGTCTCGAGGCGCTTCACGAGGGCTTCGGCGCGGGCGCGGATCTCGCCGGCCGTCATGCGGATCATGCGCATGGCCGGGACGCAATCGAGCCGTCCGAAGAGGATGTGGCGCAGCGTGGTTTCCATCGCCTGATGGAAGAGCTTGTCGAGCCGGAGCGCGCGGAAGAGCGGATTGCGGCGCGTACGGGCGACCAGTTCGGCATCTCCGGCGATGATGCCGGCCTGCGGACCGCCGAGCAGTTTGTCGCCGCTGAAGGAAACCAGACTGGCGCCGGCGGCGAGGCTTTCCTGCACCAGCGGTTCATCGAGCCCGAGATCGACCACGCAGCCGCTGCCGAGATCTTCATAGAGCGGAATGCCCCGTTCCCTGCCGAGGGCGACCAGTTCGCGCAGTTCGGGGCGAGCCGTGAAGCCGGTGATGCGGAAGTTGCTCGGATGGACGCGGAGGAGCAGGCGGGTGTTCTCGTTGATGGCATCGCGGTAGTCGGCGATGGTGGTGCGGTTCGTGGTGCCGACTTCGCGCAGGATCGCGCCCGAGCGCTCCATGATCTCCGGGATGCGGAAGCCATCGCCGATTTCGATCAGTTCGCCGCGGGAAATGATGACTTCGCCGCCGCGGGCGAATTCGTTGAGGACCAGGAACAGGGCCGCGGCGCCGTTATTGACCGCGATGGCGGGGCGGCCGAGGATGGCTTCGAGGAGCCGCCCGATGTGCGCATCGCGTTTGCCGCGCTGGCCGGTTGCGAGGTCGTATTCGAGATTGCCGTAGCCGGTGATGAGATCGAAGTTCGCGAGCGGCGCGCGGCCGAGATTGGTGTGGAGCACGACGCCGGTGGCGTTGATGACGTGCCGGTACGACGGAGCCGCGAGTCTCGTGAGCGAGGCCTCGACGGTTTCGACAATCGGGCCGTCGGGAGCTTCGCCGCGCTTCAGCTTCTGGCGCGCGGCTTCGAGCGCTTTCTGGACCTCCGCGACCAGGAGCGCGTGCGGCGCGGAGATGCGAAGCTCGCCCAGCACCTCATGCACGGAGGGGAGATCCCGCAAGTGCATCAGGCCTTCCCGCCCCGCTTTGCCTGAAGACTGTGCCATTCTGTCAGGATACAGTTGTTTATGCGCACCGCGATTCTCTTCTTCCTCGCTCTTCCCGCACTCGCCCAGACGCCCGACTGGAAAGCGCTCCGGCCGGAAATTCTTCAGCACTATCGTTCGCTCATCCAGATCAATACCAGCAGCCCTCCGGGGAATGAGACGCTGGCGGTCGATTACCTGAAGAAGGTGCTCGAAAAGGAAGGGATTCCCGTGCAGGTGTTCGCGCAGGACGCGAAGCGCGCGAACCTGGTGGCGCGGCTCAAGGGCAGCGGGAAGAAACGGCCGGTGCTGATCATGGCCCATACCGACGTGGTGCCGGTGCAGCGCGAGAAGTGGCCGGTGGATCCGTTCGGCGCGGTGCTGAAAGACGGGTACGTGTGGGGCCGCGGTTCGCGCGACGACAAGGACAAGCTGGCGGCGATGCTGATGACGATCCTGCTGGCGAAGCGGTCGGGCAAGACGTTCGACCGCGATCTGATTTTCCTCGCGGAGTCGGGCGAGGAGGCCGATCCGACCGGCGTGGGGATCACGTACATGGTGGCGAATCATCTGGATGAGATCAACGCGGAGTTTGCCATTACGGAAGGCGGCGGCGCGACTTCGGACAACAACGGCAAGGTGGAGTTCGTGACGGTGGGGACGACGGAGAAAGTGCCGCGCCGCGCGCGGCTGGTGGCGACGGGGATCTCGGGGCACGGGTCGGTGCCGAGGGTGGATAATCCGCTGATCCATCTTTCCGAGGCGGTGGCGAAAGTGGGGACGTGGGAGACGCCGATGCGGCTGAACGATACGACGCGCGCGTATTTCGAGAAGGAGGCCACGATGGCAACGCCGGAACAGGCGGCGCGCTACAACGCGATTCTGAAGGGCGGGGCGGCGGCGGAAGCGGCGCAGAAATATCTGGCGGTGAACGAGCCTTCGAAGTATTCGATGCTGCGTACGAGCGTGGTGCCGACCATGATGAAGGCCGGGGTGGGGGCGAACGTGATTCCCTCGGAAGCGGAAGCGACGCTCGATATCCGCGCGCTGCCGGATGAGGACATGAACAGGTTCTGGGAGGAGATGAAGAAGGTGATCAACGATCCGGCGGTGCGGATTGAACCGATTACGGGGAATCTGCGGCCGGCGGGTCCGCCTTCGCGGCTCGATACCGATATGTACCGGTCGATCGAGAGGGTGAGCAGGGGGATGTACCCGGGCGCGGTGATTGTGCCGACGATGTCGACGGGGGCTTCGGATATGGCGCAGCTGCGCGCGAAGGGGATTCCGTCGTACGGGATCGGGCCGGTGACTTCGGAGCAGGACAATGCGCAGTACGGGGCGCACGGCGATGTGGAGCGGCTGCTCGAATCGTCGGTGTATCAGTTTGTCGAGTTCACGTGGCGCGTGGTGATGGGCGTGATGAATTAGGCGGCCTCGAGCCGAGCCCGAACTACTGCATGTATGCGTCGACGTGGACTTTGCCCGCGGCGAGGTTCACGGTTCCCGGCGCCCAGATCTGGCGGGCATTGACCCATGCGTAAGCTTCGGACGCTGTGGTGAGCGTGACGTTCTCGAAGATATCGGCGACCGGTTCGCCGGCGCGCGGGACGCCGACGCCATCGGCCGCGAGCGCGATGCGGTGACCGTCTTCGGTTTCGATCGTTGCGCGGATGTCGAGCTCGATGCGGCCATCGGCGCGCATGCGGATGTAATCGACGCCGCGGACATGGCCCGAGAGGCGGCCTGTGGCACGGCCGACGAATGCCGCGTCGAACCGCGTTCCCTGGGGCGGGATTTTCGCTTTGCCGGAAAGGATGGCTTCGAGCGTGACGCCGTAATCGGTCATGCTGGTGATGTCGAGATCGTATTCGTAGATTTTTTCGCCTCTCATGTCAAAACCTCGTTACACGCGTGTGTGGCCGGGCGGCCTCGGGCCAGTGTACAACACGGGCACTTTGCGCGGAGTAAGATCGGGCGTATGACCGCGCTGGCGGGTTGGCAGAACTTTTATGTGATTGTCGGATCGTCGGCGGGTGCGCTGATCGGGCTGCAGTTTGTGGTGCTGAGTCTGATCAATTCGTCGACGGTGCAGGCCAGCCCGGAAGGAGGCCATACCTACGCGACGCCAACGGTGGTCCACTTCGGAGCGGTTCTGGGTCTGGCGGCGGTGCTATGCGCCCCATGGAAAACACTTTCCGGTCCAGCGGCGATCTGGGGACTTGTTGGCGTTATCGGGATCGTCTATGAAACCATGGTCACGCGGCGGATGCGTAAAGTGAGCGCCTACCGGCCTGAG
>DASPQQ010000050.1:0-6066 GCA_035624885.1 Bryobacteraceae bacterium
GATTTCTCTACGGCTGGACGCTGTTTCTCATCATCCAGACCGGCACCGTCGCCGCCGTCGGCGTCGGCTTCGCCCGCTACCTGGGCGTTCTCTGGCCCGCGATCTCGGAAACGAATTACATCATTCCGCCGTTCCGCATTCTGAGCGGGTACGCCGTCTCGCTCTCGACGGCTCAGCTGGTCGGCGTGCTCCTGATTCTGCTCCTCACCTGGAGCAACGCGCGCGGCATTCGCGTCGGCAAGATCGTGCAGAACATTTTCACTACAGCCAAAATCGCCGGATTGCTGGGAGTGATCGTGGTTGGCATCCTCATCGGCCGCAGCGCGGAAGCCATCGCCGCCAATTTCGGCCATCTGTGGCAGCCGAGCGGGTTCGTTCCCGTCGCGCCCGGCGTGACCCCGGAGACCGCGTTCGGTATCCTGATCGCCCTGTGCGTCGCCCAGTCGGGGTCGCTCTTTTCGGCCGACGCGTGGAACAACATCACGTTCACTGCCGGCGAAGTGAAGAACCCGCGCCGCAATGTGCCGCTTTCACTCGCCTTCGGCACCATTCTCGTGATCGGCCTTTACTTCCTCGCCAACCTCGCCTACGTGATGGTGCTGCCGCTCGACCAGGTTCAGCACGCGAAGTCGGACCGCGTGGCAGCCGCCATGCTCGAAGCCGTGTTTCCCTCGCTCGGAGCGAGCATCATGGCCGGCGTGATCATGGTCTCCGGCTTCGGCTGCATCAACGGCATGCTGCTTTCGGGCGCGCGGGCTTATTACGCGATGGCGAAGGACAGGCTCTTCTTCCCGCCCGCGGCGCGCCTGAATGCCGGCAAGGTGCCGGGCCATTCACTCTGGATGCAGGGCGCCTGGGCAGCTTTTCTGGTTCTGCCCCGAACCTACAATCCCGCGACCGGCGCCTACGGAAACCTTTACAGCGACCTGCTCGATTACGTCGTCTCCGCCGCGCTCTTCTTCTATATCCTGACCATTGCCGGCGTGATTCGTCTGCGCCGGACGCAGCCGGAAACGGAGCGGCCGTACCGGGCCTTCGGTTACCCCGTCGTTCCCGTACTCTACATCGCCGGAGCGGCGATCATCCTTGCGGCGCTGTTCATCTACCGGCCTGCCGCCACGTTCCCGGGCGTTGTCATCGTTCTGATCGGCCTGCCGGTCTATCTCGCGTTCCGGCGCCTGCTCAGCGGTGCGCCGGCCCAAACAGAATCCGTCCCGGCCGATCCGCGGTAACCTTCCCGTCGCGCATCGCGAATTTGCCGTTCACCATCACGTCGCGCACGCCGGCCGAATACTGGTGCGGCTTTTCGTAAGTGGCTTTGTCGCCGATCGCAGCCGGGTCGAAGATCACGATGTCGGCCTTCATCCCCGGCCGCAGAATCCCGCGGTCCCACAGCTTGAGCCGCTGGGCCGGCAGGCTGGTCATGCGCCGCACCCCCTCTTCGAGTCCGATCACGTGCTGTTCCCGCACGTAGTAACCGAGGACGCGCGTAAACGTCCCGTAGCTGCGCGGGTGGGGCGAGGCCACTCCGAAAACGGGGATCTCGCCATCCGACGCCACCATGGTGAAGGGATAGCGCATGATCCGCAGCACGTCATCTTCGGAGATGGCATGGAAAATCGCTCCGCAGCCGCCCTTCTGCTCGAGCTCCATCGCAGTCTCGGCGGCATTCTCGATGGTCGGGTCGAGTCCGCGCGCCCGCGTGATCTCCGCCAGATTCTTTCCCGCAAGCGACGGATCGAACGAACAGTTCGAGATCGCCACATTCTTCGGATCGCCCGCGCCGCGGTCGAATTTGATGGCTTCGATGATCCCGGCCTTGATCTTCGCCCGGTCGCCAGGCGCGCCCAGCCTTTCCAGCACCGCCTTGTGCCCGCCTTCGAGAGCCCAGCGCGGAAAGAGCCCGTTGAGCGCCGTCGCGGAAGCGGTGTAGGGATACTGATCGAGCGTGACGTCCACCCCGCGGGCGCGCGCCGCCTCCACAAGCTTCAGAGATTCCACCGACTGGCCCCAGTTGGCGCCGCCGATGATCTTGTGGTGCGTGATCTGCGTCGGCAGATGGCCTTCCTCGCCGATGCGAATCGTCTCCTTCACGCTGTCGAGAACGTGCGCGGCCTCGTCGCGCATATGCGAGCTGTGATACCCGCCCATCGCGCCCACCACCTTCGCCAGCTCGATCACTTCCTCGGCCGGCGTGAAGTTGCCCGGAACATAGAACAATCCGGTGGAGAGACCGAATGCGCCATCGAGCATGGCCTGGCGCGCCAGTTCCTTCTGCTTCTCGATCTCTTCCGGAGTCGCCTTGCGGTTCGCAAGCCCCAGTACTTTGGCGCGGATGCTGCCCTGGCCCACCATCGATCCGAAATTGATAGACGGTTTCGCCGCCGCAACGCGCGCGAGGAACGGCCCGAGCGGCACTTCCGATGAGCCATCCGGCCCGCCGATGATCGTGGTTACGCCTTCGCGCAGGTAGTTCTCGGCGGTCGGAGTGGCGAAGATGCCGCGGTCGCCGTGCGAATGCACGTCGATGAAACCCGGCCCCGCCGTCAGTCCGTGCGCATCGACGCGAATGCCCGCCGCATTGCTCAGCACCCCGATCGCGGCGATCGCATCGCCCCTGATCCCGATATCGGAGTAGAACCACGGAGCGCCCGTGCCATCGATGATCCGTGCGCCCGCGATGATGACATCGAACTGATTGCTCTGCGCGGCAACAAAAGGCGCCGCCACGAGGGCCAGAAGGAGAGCCTTGCGCATGTTCGATCTTACTCCGCTGCGAGATAATCGATATGTGAGGAAGATCGCCCTGCCGGCGAGCTTCGGCCTGGTCTTGGCTCTCGCGGCTGTCTCGGACACCCCAGCGCGCCGCCTCAGCGGCAACTTCTGGCTCGGGAGCGCCAGCGATGGCTTCGGCGAACGTTCGCACGGCATCCTCGAAGAAACGCCATCCGGCTGGAAGTTCTATCCACTCCCCCAAAGCAGTATCGAGGCTTACAACAGGCTGCGCCCCCGCGCTCCGGGCGATGCATCCAGCCGGCCGACCACCGAAAATTACCAGCGGCAGGAAGTGATCGGCCCGTGGCAGGTCGAAGGCGATCGAGTGTGGCTGGGCAATCAGTATTACGACGGCGAAGGAGATACGGGTGTGGGAGCCTTCGGCTATTTCGATTTCCCGAGCCGCAAATACACGCTTTTCTCTCCGCCGGAAGTCGCCCGCTGGGAGATCAGCGCTCTGCTCGTCGAGCCGGACGCCGTGTGGCTCGGCCTCGATCACTTCGGCGAAGACATCTCAACGTTCCCAGGAGGGTTCGTTCGGTGGGACCGCGCCCGCCAGGAGGCACGGCTCTATAGCGCCGAATTCGTGATCACCCGGATAGAGCGCGACTCGCAGGACCCAGCGCGTTTGCGCCTCACGACCCGCGGCGGTTATGCGTTTTTCCGCAACGGGAATCTGCAGCGTTTCCGCGACGATGGCTCGAGCATCGAACGCTTCCCCCCGCCGCCCACGCACTACTGAGTTCCGCGATAATTCACTGCCGGAATAAATCCGCGCGCCGCCACGGACGCGCTGTAGCCTGCGGGCGCCTCGATATCGACCGCGCGGATCTCGTCCACCGGGGTAACGAAAAGCTGCCCGCCAACGGCTTTGGTTCGCGCCTCGCGCCGCGTCCACCGCGCATAGAGCTCGTGCACGCTTTCCGGCAGATCCGTCTCGCCCAACCGTGCCAGCAGTTTCCGGATGTCGATATCCGGCCGGATGCGCTCGATATCGATTCCCACCGGCACCGTTTCCGTGACCGCGATCACGGCGAAATCGCCGGCATGCGAGAGATTGAACTCGATGCCCGTGAGCAGCGGCTTCCCGTGCTCGCCGTAGGTGAACCGAAGCGCTTCCGGCGCCTCGCCACGATAGCCCGCGAGGATGCTGCGCAGCGCCGAGCGCGCCCGCGCCCACCGCACACGATCGCTCTCGAAGCGGAATCGCGCCGCCCGTTCCGCCTCATCCGCGGACAGCAGCACCGGCCTCTCCTCAACGAGCGAAATCGTCCAGATGTCGATCGTGGAATACAACTTCCGACTATAACGTTTCAGATGTTAGCCTGAAATCTCTCCCATCCCATTCATGAAAACCTGGTTCGCCCTCTTACTCAGCGCGGCGTCTTTGTGTGCACAGTCGCCGCAGCAGGAATCCATCGTCGTGACCGGCACCGCGGAGCCGATTCCGCTTGCCGAAGCCGATCGTGACGTCAGCTCCGTCAGGGTGCCCGAAGAGCAGCGTCCGCTCTACGACTCCTGGTTCGATCTGCTGAATCTCGATCCCTCGCTCGACCTGCAAGTCCGCGCGCCAGGCGGATTCATGGCCGATCTTTCCATCCGCGGCGCAACCTTCGGCCAGACCCTCGTTCTGCTGAATGGCATGCGGCTCGACAGCGTCCAGACCGGCCACTTCAATCTCGATCTGCCCATCCCGATGGAAATGGTCTCCGGCATGGAAGTCCTGAAAGGTTCCGGCTCGACTCTCTACGGTTCGGATGCAATCGGCGGCGTGGTCAACGTGCTTGCCGGGCCCATTGACCACAACGAATTCCGCCTTCTCGGTGCGGGCGGCAATTTCGGCTTCAACGAGCAGCACACGCTCGCGTCATTCGGTGAAGGCATCTGGCGCGAAGAACTCGCTGCTTCGCGCGATTTCTCGAGCGGCTTCATGCCGGACCGCGATTACCGCAATCTGTCTCTGAGTTCTCTCAGTCTGCTCAAATCGCGCCTCGGTTCCGGCAGCCTTCTGCTGGCTTACAGCGACAAACCCTACGGCGCCGATCAGTTCTACGGCCCCTACCCCTCCTGGGAGCGCATCAAAACCTGGCTCCTCGCCGCGCACCAGAACCTCGGCGAGAGGACCGAAGCCAGCTTCGAATACCGCCGCCACACCGACCTCTTCGTGCTTTTCCGTGACGATCCGCAGATCTACACCAACCGCCATATCGAAGACACCTGGCAGGGCGATCTGCGCCGCCACGACAACCTCCCTCTGCATGGCGTTATCAGCTACGGTCTTGAAGGCCTCTCGGAAGCGATCCACAGCACCAACCTCGGCATTCACAGCCGGACGCGCGGCAGCGCATACGTCTTTTACGACCTTCGCTCCGTTCGCCGCTTTTCCTTTTCCGCGGGCGTCCGCGAGGAAGTCTACGGCGCCCACTCCGTCGACACGAGCCCTTCCCTGAGCGGGGCGGCCTGGCTCTCTTCGAAGTTCAAACTGCGCGCCGCCGTCAGCCGCGCCTTTCGCCTGCCGAGCTTCACTGACCTCTACTATTCCGACCCATCCAACCAGGGCAACCCCAACCTGAAACCGGAAAGCGCCACGAGCTACGAAGCCGGCCTCGACGGCTATCTGCGTCCGGGCGTGCACGCTGCCGTGACGGTTTTCCAGCGCCGCGACAAAAACGTGATCGATTATGTTGCGCCGCCCGGCAGCACCGTTTACACCGCGACCAATTTCGACAATCTGCACTTCATGGGAGTCGAGAGCGGCGTCACGTGGGATGCCTCATCCGGCGAACATTTTGGTGTGGTCTTCAGCGCGCTGCGCGGCCTCAACGCATCGCCGGAAATCGAGCAGAGCAAGTACACGTTCAACTACCCGGTCGAGAGCGGCGTCGTCGAGTGGCGCGGCATGATTCGCAGGAAGATCATCGCCCGTACCCGCATCGGCGTGGTCGACCGCCTCGATCGCAATCCCTACGCCATCTGGGACGCTTCCGCCAGTTACGCCACCGGCGCTGTGCGTCCGTTCCTGCAACTCACGAACATCACCAGCACGGTCTATCAGGATTTGCCGGGAATCGCCATGCCGAAGCGCGGCGTGGTCGGCGGCTGCGAGTTCTATCTGTTCGGCGGAAGGTAATGGACACGCGGCTTCAGAGCCTGTGTGAGAACTCCGGTTCACGGGTATTCGGCTGCGAGCGTGGTCCGGAAAATCCGGTACAGACAACCTTTTTCGCGCCGTCCCGGCTCTCACGCAGAAGTTTTGTAACGCGAAAAAGGAGTCTGTCCCGGTTTTCCTCA
>DASPQQ010000051.1:0-8596 GCA_035624885.1 Bryobacteraceae bacterium
GAGCCGGGCCCCGTAATTTCAGGCGGTCACTATAATAAGAGATTCATTGATGACCAATTTCCGAACTGCGGCTACGGCCCTGCTTGTTCTCGGGTGTCTGGCCGCGGCCGGGTGCCGAAGTGCGTCTTCTCCCGATGTCGCCGCCACGGTAAACGGCCGGCCCATCTATTATGCGGACGTCGACAAGGCCTATAAATCGCAGTTTCCGGGGCGCGTGGAAGGGGAGAGCGAAGACCAGATTCAGCTCCGCCGTCTGGAGATTCTCCGCTCGCTGATCGACAACGAGCTGATGCTGCAGCGTGCCGAAAAAGAAGGCCTCGTGGCAACCGATGCCGATGTCGACGCCCGGCTCAACGAACTCAAGGCGCCCTACACGAAAGAGGAGTTCGAAAAACAGCTCAAGGAATGGGGCCTCACGCTCGAGGAACTGAAGACCCGCATCCGCCGCGACGAAAGCGTCAAGAAGCTCTTCAACAAAGACATCACCTCGAAGATCAACATCACCGACGCCGACATCGCCAATTTCTACAAAGCCAACCGCGGCAGCTTCAATCTGCCGGAACCGCAGGTCCACATGGCGCAGATCCTGGTGACGCCGCAGGCGGATCCGAACGTTCGCAACCTGAAAAACGACAAGGCGAAGAATGAGGAAGAAGCCAAACGCAAGGTGCAGGCTCTCGAAGCGCGCCTGCGCCAGGGCGAGGATTTCGGCATGATGGCGCAGAACTACTCGGAAGACCCGGCCACCACGCCGAACGGCGGAGATCTCGGCTTCCTGCCGGAATCGTCTTTCGACAAGACCAGCCCGGATCTGCGCAAGATGGTGCTCTCGCTCGCGCCGGGCCAGATGTCGCCGGTGATCCACACGCCCGAGGGCTACCGGATTCTGAAGATGATCACGAGAGAGCCGGCCGGCCAGCGCGATCTGAGCGATCCGCGCGTGCAGCAATCGATCCGCGAAACACTGCTGAGCCGCAAGGACCAGCTCCTCAAGACTGCCTATTACGAAAACGCCCGCAACGAAGCGAAGATTGTGAACAACATGTCGAAGGCCGTCTTTGCCGAGGCCGCGAAGGGAGCGAAATAGCATGCAGTATCAGCAGCTGGGAAATACCGGAGTCTTTGTCTCACGCCTCTGCCTGGGCGCGATGACGTTCGGCGGCAAGGGCCTGTTCGAAGTGATCGGCGGGCTGTCGCAGCACGATGTGGATACGCTGGTCGAAAATTCGCTGGATGCGGGAATCAACTTCTTCGATACTGCCAATGTCTACTCGTCCGGAGAATCGGAGACGCTGCTCGGCAGGGCGCTGGGCAACAAACGCAAGGACGTTGTGATTGCGACCAAGGTGTTCGGCCGCATGGGGTCGGGCGCCAATCAGGTGGGCCTTTCGCGGCTGCACATCGTGCAGGAAGTGGAAGCCAGCCTGCTTCGCCTGAACACGGACTACATCGACCTCTACCAGATCCACGGCTTCGATGCGCTCACGCCGTTTGAAGAAACGCTCGGCGCTCTGACGGATCTCGTGCGCCAGGGGAAGGTCCGCTATATCGGCTGCTCCAATCTGGCCGCGTGGCAGATCATGAAGACACTCGGGATCTCGGCGATCAACCATCTGGAAAAGTTCATCACGCTGCAGGCCTACTACTCGCTCGCGGGCCGCGAACTGGAGCGCGAAATTGTGCCCATGCTGCTCGATCAGAAGATGGGCCTGCTGGTCTGGAGTCCGCTCGCCGGCGGTTTCCTTTCGGGCAAAATCACGCGCACTTCCGAAGCCTCGGCCGATTCCCGCCGCGCGAAGTTCACCTTCCCGCCCGTGCATCCGGAAAAGGGCTTCGACATTGTCGATGTGTTGAGCGCGGTGGCGGCGCGGCGCGAGGCTACCGTCGCGCAGGTGGCGCTCGCCTGGCTGCTGCACCAGCCCGTCGTGACCAGCGTCATCATCGGGGCGAAAAAACAGAGCCAGCTCAAAGACAACCTCGGCGCCGTCGACGTGAAGCTCGAGCCGGAGGATCTCGACGAGATCAACCGGGTGAGCGCGCTCTCGCCCGAGTATCCCGGCTGGATGTTCGCCACCCAGGGCGGAGATCGCCGGCCCGGTCAGGTTCGCGACTGGTCGAGGTTCATCAAAAAGTAAGCCTGCCCATCAGAACGGGCTCTTCGCCGGCTTCGGCCAGACCACGCCCTGATCCACCTTCGTCACCGGCCCGATGCCTTTGTAGACAAACTTCTGCACGCGCTGGCCGCGATAGGTCTCAGCCGTGTAGATGTTGCCCTTTGAATCGGTGGCGATGCTGTCCACGCCGTAGAATTCGCCCGGCTGGCGTCCGCCTTCGCCGAACGACGTCAGCACGGTCATGGTTTCGCGGTCCAGAATGTGGATGCGGTCGTTCTCGCCGTCGGTCAGATAAAGGTACTTCTGCTGCGGATCCCTTGAGAAGGCGATCGCCCAGACCGAACCCGAACCCAGCGTCTTGCGCTCGATGAATACCTCTTTGAGGAATGTCCCGTCGGGCTTGAAGAGCTGAATGCGGTCGTTGGCGCGATCGCAGACGTAGAGAATATTGTCCTGGGAGAGCTGCACGCAGTGCACCGGGTTGCGGAACTGCTGCGCGGGCGGGCCGTTCGGATCGTAACGGCCGGGTTCCTGATCGCCCGGCTTGTTCCCATACGCGCCCCAGTGGCGCTTGTACTTGCCCGTATCGGCGTCGTAGACCACCACGCGATGGTTGCCGTAGCCATCGGCCACGTAAACCTCATTGGTCTTTGGGTCGACAAACACCTGGGCGGGTCCTTTGAGGTTGTCGGGATCGTTGCTGCCCTTGCTCGCGCCGGGCTTGCCGATCTGCATCAGGAATTTTCCTTCGGGCGAAAACTTCAGGACCATGGCATCGTTGTAGCGGACGTTGCCGGGCGAAGCCTCGTCTGCGCCGCCGATGGCCCCGGCCGCCGAAGCCGCACCGCGGCCGTTGCCGCAGAGCCACACGTTGCCCTTGTAATCGACCGTGATGCCGTGGTTCGAAACCGGCCAGTCGTAGCCCTTGCCGGGGCCGCCCCAGTGACCGATCAGATTGCCCTCCTGATCGAACTCGAGCACGGGCGGCGCGGCCGCGCAGCACTGGGCAATCTGCGGAGTCGTGGTGGCGTGGCGCTCGCCGGGTTCGAGGGAACCCGGACGGTGCACGACCCAGATATGATCCTTCGCGTCAACGGATACGCCAATCGCCTGCCCGAGGACCCAGTGATTGGGAAGCGGCTTCGGCCAGAACGGATCGACTTCGAACCTGGGCGCCTGTATCTCCGATGCCTGCGCCACGGCCTTCCGGCCGAGACGCGAGGATTCGACGCTTACCGCTCCGGCGGCCGCCAGAAGCGAGACTCCAGCCCAGATTCTGCGTTTGGAAGTCCTCATAGCGGGTTTCGAAGGCGAGTCTATCATGGCCACGCTAACATGAGCTGGAGGTGCATTCATGCGGCTGATTTGTGGTTTCTGGGTGGTTGTGAGTCTGGTTGCGGTGGCTGCGGCGCAGTCGCCCTCTTATCAGGTTCCGAAGGCGCCGGCGGATGTCAAGGCCGGCAGCATCACTTATGAAGAGGTCAGGTATCCATATCCGGTTTCCTACCTTCGCCTCACGCTCTACGGGCAGGACGTGAACCTGGCTTATATGGACGTCCCTCCTGCCGGCCAGCCGAACGGTCGCACCGTAATGCTCTTCCACGGCATGAATTTCGGCGGATTCTACTTCGCCGGCCCGATCGAAGCGCTGCGCAACGCCGGATTCCGCGTGATCGTGCCGGACCAGATCGGTTTTGGCCGCTCGTCGAAGCCGATCATCCCGTACAACTTTCACGACATGGCGCTCAATTCGCGCCGCCTGCTGGAGTCGCTCGGCATCACGAAGGCCGCGATCGTCGGGCACTCGATGGGCGGCATGCTGGCGGCGCGTTTCGCAGCCTCATATCCCGATATCACCGAGCGCGTCGTCATTTACAATCCGATCGGTTTGACGGATTACCGCTGGGAACAGCCATGGCGCAGCACGGATGAGCTTTACAAGGCGATGCTGGCCCAGACGCACGATCAGGTTTACGCGGGTGCTTACAACACCATCCGCCGCTATTTCGCCACCAGCCCCTGGAAGCTGGAGTTCGAAGAGTACGCCCGCATCATGTACGCGCCCTCTCTCAGTGCCGACTGGCCACGCTACGCCATGGTGCGCACTCTGCTCGGCCAGATGGTGCAGCTCGATCCCGTTGTCTACGACTGGGCGCACATCAAGGTGAAAGCGATGATTCTCGGCGGCGACAAGGACGGCCCGAATTTTCCCGAACTGGCGAAGCACGTCGCCGATACCATCCCCGGCTGCCAGATGGTCCTGATCCCCGGCGCGGGTCACGTGCCGCATATCGAAGTGCCGGACAAGTTCAATCGCGAACTGCTGAAGTTTCTTCAGTCATAATTGAGCCATGCGAAGGCTGGCGTTGGCGGGGTTGTGGTTCGCGCTCGTTCCGGCCGGCCTGTTTGCGGAAGAAGGCTACGTCGATTCCGCCATCTGCGCCACCTGTCACGCGCGCCAGTGGGAGACGTACAGGCACACCGGTATGGCGCGGTCTTTCTATAAGCCGGCGCCCTCGAATCAGGTCGAAGACTATTCGAAGAACAACACTTACTATCACAAGGCGTCCGCCACTTACTACTCGATGACGGTCCGCGATGGCCATTACTATCAGGCCCAGTATCAGATCGGCTTCGATGGCAAACAGACGGGCTATTACGAGAAGGAAATCGATTATATCGTCGGCTCCGGCAATCACACCCGCACTTACCTGACCCGCGGGGCGAATAACTCGCTGATCGAACTCCCGCTCGCGTGGTACGCCGAAAAAGGCGGCTACTGGGCCATGAACCCGGGTTACGACCGGCCGGATCACGAAGGCCTCAGGCGCCACATCGAATACAACTGCATGTTCTGCCACAACGCCTATCCCGACATGACGGGCGTCGCGGCGGAGGTGACTGGCTATGCGGTGTTTCCGGCGAAGCTTCCCGAAGGAATCGATTGCCAGCGCTGCCACGGGCCCGGCCAAGCGCATGTGGAATCGGCGCAGAATCGCCGCGGGACGATCGTGAACCCGGCGCGGCTCGCGCCCGAGCGGCAGGCCGAGGTCTGCGAGCAGTGCCATCTCGAAACCACCAGTTTCCCGCTACCGAATTCCCTGATCCGCTATGACCGCGGGCCGTTCTCTTACCGCCCCGGCCAGCCGATCGCCGATTTCAAACTGGACTTCGATCATGCCCCCGGCACCGGCCACGAGGACGATTTCGAGATCGCCAGTTCAGCCTATCAGCTCAACAAGTCGCTGTGCGTATTGAAATCGGCCGCCGGCAAGCTGATCTGCACCACTTGCCACAATCCTCACGACATTCAGCACGGCGTGCAGGCCGAAGCAAGCTACAACGCGGTCTGCCGCAATTGCCACGCGGGCACCGAACACGTGAGCACGGGCGACTGCGTGAGCTGCCACATGCCGAAGCGGCGACCCGATGACGTGGTTCACGTGGTGATGACGGATCACCGCATCCAGCGCAACAAACCCGCGCGCGATCTGCTCGCCGATCTTGCCGAGCGCCGCGATCTCTATCGCGGCGAAGTTGTCCCGTACCGGCCTCTGACGAAGCCGGATGACGAACTCTATCTGGCAACGGCGCAGGTCATCGAGAGCAGCAATCTCGGGGCAGGCATTCCTCGCCTCGCCGCGGCGATCCGCAATCTGAAGCCCGAGGGCCCGGAACACCATGTGGCGCTGGCCGACGCCTTACGCACCGCCGGCCGCTGCCAGGAAGCGCTGCCCGTCTACGAAGACGCGCTGCGGCGCTCGCCGGGAGCAGTCGACGTGATTCAGAAAATGGCGCTCTGCAAGCCGTCGAGCGATCTGCTGCGGCCGGCGGTCGGGAAAGCTCCGCGCAACGCAAAGCTCTGGACACAACTCGGACTCGCACTGGTCGGGGAAGGGAAAACGGCCGACGGCGTCGCTGCCTTCGAGAAGGCAACCGCCATCGATCCCGATCTCTCCGAAGCGTGGAACGATCTGGGCGGCGTCTGGATGGAGTCGGGCGACCGCGCCCGCGCGGAAAACGCGTTTCTGAGCGCGCTGCGCGTCGAACCCAATTATGCCGAGGCCCACAACAATCTGGCCAACCTTCTCTCCGGCGCGAACCGCTTCGACGAGGCGAGATACCATTTCGAAGCCGCCCTGCGCTACAAGCCGGACTACGCCTTCGCGCGCTATAGCTATGGGCTGGCGCTCGGCCGCGCGGGCAGATTCGACGAGGCGCGCACCCAGCTCGAGCGCAGCCTGAAAGACGAGCCGACGGCGGAAACGCAGGAAGCCCTCGGCATGGTCTTCGCCGCCCAGGGCGATTCCGCTCATGCCATCGAACACTATCGCGAAGCCGTCCGCCTCAAGCCCGCTTTCGATCGCGCCAACCTGAGCCTCGGCGATGCCCTCATCACGGCCGGGAAAGCGAGCGAAGCCGCTCCCTATCTCCAGCAGGCCGCGCGGAGCAAAGACCCCGCCGTGCGCGCCGAAGCGCAACGCCTGCTCGATCGCCGCTAGAAGCGGTGCACGAACGCGCCGGTCAGCCCGCAGGCCAGCAGCAGCCAGCCGAATCTGATTTTCGTCAGCGCCAGCAGAATGACGCAGCCCGCCGCGAGCCCGATGGTCAGCGGATCGACCAGCGCGGCACGCGCCAGATCCCACGAAACCACCGCCATCAACGCCACCGACGCCACATTCACGCCGTTCAGGAACTCGCTAGCCACCTGCGATCGGCGCAGAACCGGAATGAACGGACCGCTGATCGCACAGAACACAAACGATGGCAGGAAAATCCCGGCCGTTGCCACCAGAGCGCCGCGCAGGCCGAGCAGAACATAGCCGATGAAAGTCGCTGTCGTGAAAACCGGGCCGGGCGTCACCTGGCCGATCGCAATGGCGTCCAGCAGCTGTTTCGAAGTCACCCAGTGCAGCCCCGCGACGAGATCTTTCTCGAGAAAGGCCATCAGCACCAGACCGCCGCCGTAGATCACGGAGCCGGTGCGCAGGAAGTAGAGAAACACGTTGTGCAGCCCGATCGTTCCGCCGGGTTCGCCCGTTGCGAAGGGTGGCGCAAACTGGCTCGCCAGCGCAATGGCGACGACGCCCGAAAGCACGGCTGCGGCGGCCATCCCGCGATTCGTACGCTTCGACCATTCCGCGAATCCCGCCACGGCGCCCGCGCCGGCGATGACGGCCAGCGCACCCGCGCCCGCCAGCGTCGCGGCAACCGTGGCAAGACCCAGCATGCCGAGAAACACGGTGCGCGCGGCAGCGCGGGCCAGCTTCCACACCGCCTCGACCACCAGCACGATCACCGCCGGTTTCACCCCGTACAGCAGCCCCGCGATCTGCGGCAGATTGCCGAAGCGCACATAGATCCACGCCATCGCGGCAACAATCGCGACCGCCGGCAGCATGTACGCCGCGCCTGCCACCACCAGCCCCGGCAAACCCGCGCGCAGGAACCCGGTGAAGATGGTGACTTCTGTGGAACTGGGGCCCGGAATCAGATTGGCGGCGCCGACGCGGTCGAGGAATTCCTCGTCCGTCATCCAGCCGCGGCGCTTGACGACCTCCTGCCGCACCATCGCGATCTGGCCGCCCGGTCCTCCGATGGCCGTTGCGCCCAGGCGAAGAAAGACGAGAGCCAGTTCCAGAAGCCGTCCGCCGCGCGGCTCGTCATCCGGCATGCAGCTTCCCGCCGTCCAGCTTCCTGAGGTACGCGAGGTTCGCCCGCAGGCCGGCCAGTAAATCGGCCGCGCCTTCATCCGGCGCAGCCTGGCTGACCGTAAAGATCCGCACTCCCGCCGCAGCAGCAGCCTTCAGGATCGCGGCGAAATCGAGCACTCCCTCGCCGAGATTCGAATACGCGCCCGCTTCCAGCGTGTCCTCGGTGTTGTTGCGGACGCCCTTCGTCCGGTCGATGAGACGCGCCATGGCGATCCGTCCCTTCCACTGCTTCAGCACATCGGCCGGATCGAAGCCCGCGAGGCTGACGCGGAAGACATCGAGTTCCATCTGCGCCAGTTTCGGATCGAGCCGGTCGTGATAGATATCGATCGGCCGCAATCCGGGCTTGCCCTGGAACTGAAATGCCTGGATCTGCCAGAGGAATTTCAGCCCCGCCTTCCGGCACGCCTGGCCGACGTCGTTCATCCGGTCGGCGGTACGGCGGTGGAAATCGTCGCCATCGCCCCGCGCGCCGGGCGAGATATCGCCCATCGTGAAATACTCGGCGCCGAGGTTCTTCAGGCTGTCGATCGCTTCACCGAGCGAAACTCGTTTGAAGTCGGGATAGCTGTCCCAGTCGGCCGTCACCAGCGGCGTTTCGCAATGGCAGGATCGGACCGTCAGCCCCGCCTGTTTCAGCCGCGGCGCGAGCGCGATTGTCTCAAGGCGCGCATTGCCCTCGATTTCGCCGAAACCCATGGCCGCAATGTCATGCAGCACCTGATCCGGATCTTTTCGGAGAATTCCCCGGATCGACGCCACATCGAC
>DASPQQ010000052.1:0-6445 GCA_035624885.1 Bryobacteraceae bacterium
GCCGCCCTCGATCTGCTCGCCAACGCGCGCCGCGCCGGTCTCAATATCGCCGTCTCACAGACCAACGTCGAAACCTGGCTCGAAACCGCCGGCGCCGCCCCGGACCTCGTCGTCGCCGACCCGCCGCGCGCGGGACTCGGCAAAGCGGCGGTCTCGCGTCTTCTCGCCCTGCGCCCTCCGGCGATCGTCCTGATCGCCTGCGATCCGGCCACGCTGGCGCGCGATCTCGCCGCTCTCACCAGCGCTTACGCCATCGAAAAAGTCACGCTGGCCGATCTCTTTCCCCAGACCTTCCACATCGAAACCATCGTTTCCCTGCGTCTGCGCTAGCCTTTCGGCAGCACGGCCCACGCGATGATGTACGCAATCACGCCGATGTTCGGCGGCAGCAAGAGAAGAGCTATCCACACGATCCGCATCAGCGAAATATCGGTATCGAAGTATTCGGCAAACCCCGCGCACACTCCGGCGATCTTCTTGTGCGCCATGTCGCGATGCAGTCTGCGCACCGTCGCGGCGGGAGGCGGCGGTGCGGCCCCGGCGGGAGCGCCGACGGCCTTGCCGCAGCACGTGCAGTAGCGCGCGGCATCGTCGAGACGCGTGCCGCATTGGGTGCAGAACATGAAAGTCGCTTTCATTTAAGCACAGCCGGCTAGCGCCCTGTTTCGAGGCGGCTGGCCAGAGGTTCCGGCAGCCCGAACTCGAGAATCCGGCGCCGCGTGCGCGAGGAATCGTAGCGGCAGCGGCGCTGAATGAGCTCCTTCGTGCGCGTATCGAACAGCGCGTAAGCCGCTCTCGGGTCGCCGTCGCGCGGCTGCCCCACCGACCCGGGATTCACCAGGTAAGCCCCGTCCTGCACCACGTTCAGATAGAGGTCCGGATCGCCCGGCCGCAGCCGCCTGATGGTCTCGAACCTTCCATCCCGCCGCGCCCATGCGCACTGGATGTGCGTATGGCCGAAGAACACCAGATCCGCTTCCATATAAGGAAAAATGTTGCGCGCATCGGCCAGCGAAACCACGTACTCGTCTTCATCGAGCGGCGAGCCGTGCACGAGCTGAAAGCCGTCCACATCGAGCGGCCCGGCCGGCAGCTCGCGCAGGTATTCGAGATTCGCCGCGGTCAGTTGCCGCGCGGTCCACTCGCACACCGCGCGCGCCAGCGGATTGAACCATTCGAGATCCTCGAGCCCGGCGCAGCCTTTGTCGTGATTGCCGCGAATCACCGCATGCAGATTCGCCCGCGCCCAGTCCACCACCGCGTTCGGATCCGGCCCGTAGCCAACCAGATCGCCACAGCAGACAATGCGGTCGTAAAGCCCGGCGGCATGGAAAAGAACCGCGTCGAGAGCCTCTTTGTTGCCGTGAATATCGCTGACGATGAGATAGCGCACGAAGCCCGGCTCTTACGCTCTCCGCAGCCGCAGGAGAGAAACCTCCGGCCTCGCTCCCAGCCGTACCGGCATCCCGATGGTCCCGATTCCCGGCGTCACATAGCAACTGCGCCCGTCGATCCGATAGAGCCCGCTGACGAACGGCGTCACGAAGCGGGCGAAGTTCGCGGTCTGATTGAGAATCTCGATGGTCACCTGGCCGCCGTGCGTGTGGCCGGCGAGAACGGCGTCAAAACCCTTTCGCACCGCCGTCGGGAAGACATCCGGATTGTGCGACAGCAGCAGATTGCTCGCGCCCGGCGCGATCAGCTTCTCCGCGCCGGCGAGATAGACGCGCGTGTTCTGCACGCTCTGGTAGTCTATCCCTGCCACGTTCAGCACCGCATTGCCGCGCCGGATCCGACACGTTTCCTGACGCAGAAACCGGACGCCGTACTTCGCCGCTTCTTCCTTCGTGTGCCGCTCGGAGAGAGTGAAATGTTCGTGATTGCCGAGACAGCCGAGCACCCCGTAATCGGCCCGCAGCCGCCCCAGTTCGCGAATCGTTTCATCCAGCGGATCGCCGATTTCGGTAATCAGATCGCCGGTCATCACCGCGAGGTGCGCCCTGGTCTCGTTGGCCATGTCGATCACGCGTGCCGCCTGGCGCAGCGAAAGAAACGGACTCACGTGCAGATCGCTGATCTGCACGATCTGAAATCCCTCGAGATCGGGATCGAGGCCCGGCACCGGCAAATCGATTTCCTTCACGTGGAAATCGGTCCGTTCCACGATCGCGCCGAACGCGATACCCGCGAAGGGCAGCACCGCCGCCGACTGCAGAACCGCGCGGCGCGCGGGGCTGAATGTTTTCGGAGCCGCGTCGAGGAACAGCCGCGCCGTGTAATAAAGGATCAGCGAGAGAGCCGTCGTCAGCGCCCATGTCGTTCCGGCCTCGTAGGTCAGCGCGCGAAACCAGTGGGGAATCCAGCGGACGAGCGGCAGCGGCACATCCTGCACGAGAACGTCGACCGAGCAGCAGGTCCACGCAAAGACGAGCGCCGCGAGCGCCAGGCCCCCGGCTCTCGGAGAAAGCTGCTGTTTCCAGCGCGTGAAATAAAGGCGCCCGAGGGCAAACTGCCCCACGATGGTCGTCACATGGATCAACAGATCCCCTGTGCGAAACGCCCGCATACTCCGTTTATCTGATTGTAGCGGTCAGTTCCAGAATGACCGCCAGCGCGGCGCACACCGCGGTCTCGGCGCGCAGCACGGTCGGGCCGAGCGACGCTCCGCTCCATCCGGCTGCGGCAAAGGCGTCGCGCTCCGCATCGGTCCACCCGCCTTCCGGACCCACCAGCAGCGATATCGAATCCCCTGCCGCAGGGTGAATGGCCTGCATCAGCAGCGGCGCGCCCGGCCGTTCGTCGAGAAAGATCCGGTGCGCAGCGCCGTCCTTCAGCGCTTCGGCAAACTTCGCCGCCCGCGCCACTTCCGGCGCCCGGACGCGCCTCGACTGCTCGCTCGCCTCGCGCGCGATTCGCGTCCAGCGCTCAATGCGCCCGCGCGAACCCTCGAACAGTCCGCGTTCGCTGCGCGCCGCCTCCACCGGCACAATCTTCCTCACGCCCAGCTCGGTCGCCTTCTCCACCGCCCATTCGAAGCGGTCGAACTTGATCAGCGCGAGGTAGAGCGTCACATCCGGAAGCTCCGGACCTGCCGGCATTTCCTCCATCACCTGAAACCGCACCAGGTCCTTCCGCGCCGTTTCGACCGACGCCAGCCACACCCGTTCCGAGTCGCTGATCTCGAACGTCTGGCCCGCTTCCACACGCAGCACACGCGTCAGATGATGGGCATTTTCACCCGTGATTTCAGCCTGTCCCTTGCGGACCTGATCGACGAAGAAGCGGCGGCGCGCCATGTACAATAATTACGCCATCCCTGTTGGCGTCCAAGAATGATTGCGCGGCTGCGCGGAACGCTCATAGAGAAACATCCGAACCAGGCAATTCTCGACGCGGGCGGCGTGGGCTACGACGTCACCATCCCCATTTCCACCTACTCCGGTTTGCCCGATACCGGCCACGAAACCATCCTGCGCATCCATACCCACGTCCGTGAAGACGTCATCGCGCTCTACGGTTTTCTCACTCTCGACGAGCGCAATCTCTTCGAGAAGCTCATCGGCGTCAGCGGCATCGGCCCCTCGGTCGCCATCAAAGTTCTGAGCGGCATGCCCGCAGCTGATCTTCTCAACGCCATCCGCCGCAACGAACTTGAACGCCTCATTCGCATTCCGGGCATCGGTAAAAAAACCGCCGAACGCATGGTGCTCGAACTGCGCGACAAGCTTCCGGCTGCGGCGGGCGAAGAACCATCCGCTGCCGCGCCCGCGCTTTCGAGCCTCGATGAAGACGTTCTCTCCGCTCTGCTGAATCTCGGCTGCGCCCGTCCCGCCGCCGAAGCCGCCGTCCGCAAAGCGCGCTCGAGCGGCGCGCCGGATCAGTTCGAACCGCTCTTCCGCAAGGCTCTGGAGCTGGTGCGCTGATGGCATCGAACCGTCTCGTTTCCGCCTCGGGCAGCCCGGATGAACAGCAGTTCGAAGCCGGCCTGCGCCCGCGCCGCCTCGCCGATTTCACCGGCCAGGAGCGCCTGAAGGAAAACCTCCAGATCGCCATCGACGCGGCACGCAAGCGCGGCGAAGCCATGGACCATGTCCTGCTCTACGGACCGCCCGGCCTCGGCAAAACCACGCTTGCTTCGATCATTGCCGAAGAACTCGGCGTCGCTTTCCAGCAGACTTCCGGCCCGGTCCTGCAGAAGAAACTCGATCTCTCCGGCATCCTCAGCACCATCACGCACCGCCAGGTTTTCTTCATCGACGAAATCCACCGCCTGCTGCCGGATGTCGAGGAAATGCTCTACTCCGCGCTCGAAGACTTCCAGCTCGATATCCTCATCGGCACCGGCCCGGGCGCGAGAACGCACTCCATCCCTCTGCAGAAGTTCACCTGCATCGGCGCCACCACGCGCCAGGGCCTGGTGAGCGCGCCCATGCGCGGCCGCTTCGGCCTCGTTCTCCGTCTCAATCTCTACGACGTCAATGAACTCAAGCGCATCGTCGAGCGCTCCGCTCAGCTCCTCGATACGCCCATCGACGATGCCGGCGCGGAAGAGATCGCCCGCCGCGCGCGCGGCACCCCGCGCATCGCCAACCGCCTGCTGCGCCGCGTGCGTGACTACGCCGAGGTCCGCGCCCACGGCCACATCACGCTCGATGTCGCCCGCACCGCGCTCAACCTTCTCGAAGTCGATCGTTTCGGCCTCGATGAAATCGACCAGCGCATCATGCGCACCGTGCTTGAAAAATTCGGCGGCGGCCCGGTCGGCATCAACACCATCGCGGCTTCGATCGGCGAGGAAGCGGAAACCATCGAAGAGGTCTACGAGCCCTACCTGATCCAGCTCGGCTTCCTCCACCGTTCTCCACGCGGCCGTATCGGCACCGACCGCGCGTACGAATACTTCAAGGTGCCGCGGAGAATGGGCGGCATCGAAGGCCAGCCCGGCCTGTTTTGAACCAGAAGATCTACCTTGGACTCGGTTCGAATCTTGGCAACCGGGCACGCAACATCGAAGCGGCGCTCGCGGAAATCGAACGCCCCGGCCTCCATGTGCTGCGGCGCTCGCGCCTTTATGAATCCGAGCCGGTCGGCTTCAGGGAGCAGGGCTGGTTTCTCAACATGGTGGCGGAATGCGAAACCACCCTGTTCCCCCTGCAGGTTCTCGAGCACGTAAAACGAGTCGAACGCAAACTGGGCCGCATCCGCACGGTACCGAACGGTCCCCGCAGGATCGACATTGACATTCTTCTCTGGGGCAACATGACCATGCGGACCGGCGTTCTGGAAATTCCCCATCCGCGGTATCGCGAGCGCCGTTTCGCCCTCGCGCCGCTGGCGGAACTGAGCCCGTTCCAGCGCGATCCCGTCACGAAGGAAACGATGTTCGAAATGCTGCAGGCGCTGAGAGGCCAGATCGTCAGGCCTATTGAACCTGGACCGGCAGAATAGTCGTGTTGCTCGACACGCCGTCCTGCGAAACCACCAGCACCTGATTGCCGCCGGCCGTATTCTGCGGCACCTGAATGTCGATCTGATAGAGGCCCACCAGACCCGGCGTCAGACCCGAGAACAAAATGTTCACCGGCTGTCCGCCCAGCGTCAGAGTCGGGGTCACATCCGGTGTCGCGAGATGCGGCGGCGAGGGCGACGCGTTGCCGGACGGCACCTGATTGCTGGTCAGACCCATGCCGAGCAGATACATCACCAGATACTCGCCCGGCTGCGCCGGCGAAGTCTGCGAAACCAGAGAGCCATCCTGATGCTGCGCGATCAGCGTGCCGTCGCCGAACGCCGCGAGGCCCGGCACCGCCGGAGTCATCTGAATCGTCTGCGGCGTCGCGATCGCGCCGTTCGCGCTCACCACCACCTGATACTGCTTCGAAGGATCCAGCTCAAACGGCACCTGCACGTTGATCTGTCCCGGGCTCACATAGAAAAGCGGCGCCGGAATGCCGCCGATGATCACCGATGTCCCATTGAGTGTCGTCGCCAGCGGAATCGAGGCTGGCTGCGCCACCTGCGACGCGAGATTCGCGCCATACACCGCGATGATCGTGCCCGGCGCGAGCGGCCCGCCCACCTGCGGATTGAACGCGTGCACCGTCGCCTGCGGATTGATCACCGGCGCGGCGTTCGGAGTCACCGCGCCGGAGATCTGCGCGGTCGCCGGCGCAAGGCCGGAAGGCGACGTGGCCGTCGTCTTCACCGTCACCTGGCTCGCTGCGTTGCGCGGAGTCCACGTGGCCGAATAAAGTCCCTTCGACGCATTCACCAGCGGGAGAGCAAGCGGCGGATCGCCGTTGTTGAAGGTCGCGGTGACCTGGCCGTTGGTCACAAACGCGCCGCAATTGTCGACCAGAGAAATCGCCAGTGGCGTGGGCCATGAGGTCGGCGCCGAGAAATTGGCCACCAGCGCCGTCGGCGCCGCAACCAGTGAAGTCGCGCC
>DASPQQ010000053.1:0-2816 GCA_035624885.1 Bryobacteraceae bacterium
CGCCAACCTGGAAGTTCACCGACGAGGAGTACAACCGCACCGCGCCCTCGTTCGACAATCCGGACTTCGTCGATCTCGTGATCCACTCGTACCGGCACCGACTGGGCAATGCGCCTGGCGATCCGCGCTTCGACGCAGTAGAACATCAACTCGCCCAGCGCCCGAAGATCACGGTGCCGACGATCACGCTCTACGGAGCCGACGACTCACTCGGCCGCCCGGCACCCGAGACGCCGCCACGCGAGAGAGCCGACTTCCCCGACCTCATCGCCCGCCGAGTGATCCAGGGCTCAGGTCACTTCATGCCGCGCGAGAAACCGGATGCGGTGTCAGCCGCGATTCTCGAAGTCCTGGCAGCAGCGAAGTAGCCTCACCAAAAGACTTCACGCAAAGATCGCAAAGGAGCGCAAAGAAAATCTCCCTTTGCGTCTTTGCGATCCTTAGCGATCTTTGCGTGAAGCCTTTTCGCCCGCCAAGCAGTGGAAGGGCGGTCCCGCTCCAGCCTAGAGACAGCCATCACCGTTGCTCGTGAGTTCGACTTTCCTCAGCAGGTCCGAATCGCCGGCTTCCGGAATTGGCCAGTCGTGGGGCGGCTCGGTTCGGTCAAAAGGCATTTCCACATAGACTGGCCATGCCGAGCAGCCCAAGGGAGCAGGGTATTCACCGACCTGCACCATATCGGACCACGACGTACCCGATCCGCTCCGCCGGAAATACCTGACCCCATGCGCCTGCAGGCGTCGCTCAACTTCCTTGCGAGTGAGCCCCGGCTTGTAATCTCGCGCGTATCGGGTGAACGTGAAGTAATACCGAGGGCCGCGCAGAATGAGGGGCGTCGCCCAAAAGGTGATCACGAGAACAAAGAGCTTATGCCAAAGCTTCATTCAGGCCCGAAAGCAAGCAGCACATTCCCCGGCACGCCACCATTGCGCGGATAACCGGAGTTCACGAACACCATCCCGTTCACGACCACCGGGCCCGGGCCATCGATCGATCCGCCATGGGCTTTCACGCCGTTGACGGTCTCGAAATCGCGCATCGTGTTGAACTCCCACACGACCTTGCCGCTCTCGGCAAGATGCGCGCGGATGTGACCGTCCGTTGACGTCGCGAACACCACGCCAGGAATCTCGGTCACGGCGCCGGGCTGCGAGGGGCTGCATCCGGCCGGTGCGTCTTTCTCGCATGGCGGGGCGTCCACGTGCCACTCCACCTTGCCGTCCGCCACGCGCAGCGCGGTAAATCCGCCGCCTGCGTTCGGATCGCCCAGAGAGCGCCGTCCATCGGTCTGGCTGCGCTGCGGCAGGCGCTTCAGATCCGACACGGAAGCGAAGACGCGCTGGCCATCCGTCGCCATACCCCACTGCACACCGCCATTCGTCCCGCCCTGGCCGACGCGCGTCTGCCACACGATCTCGCCTTTCTTCTCCGGATCGAGCGCCCACACCATACCTGACTTCTGTCCGGCCAGAATCAGCTCACGGCCATCGGGCGCATGCGTCAGGATCGGCGAAGAGCCGAAGTCGAAATCCGGCCCGCACTGCCCGCGCCCGCAGGCTCCGCTGAACACGTCTTCCGCGGTGATCTGCTTCGACCATGCAATCTTCCCCGTCGCCATCTCGATCGCGAGGACCGCATCGCTCGTCTCCGTGGGCGGCGAGGAGTAGTTGTCGCCCGTCGCCACGTAGATCAGGTTGCGCTTCGCGTCGATGGTCGGAGTCGACCACACGCCAACGCCCGACGGTCCCCAGTTCGGCGTTCCGCGCGGGCTCTTGCCGTTCTCCACCGGCACGCCGACGGTATAGGTCTTCCACAACTGCCTGCCGTCCGTCACGCGCAGCGCGACCACGCTGCCGCGGAACGTGCAGCACGCGTAATCGGCATCTCCGGCGCGCGTCTCTTCCCACGATGCGACGGGCACATAGACCACCCCGTCGTGAACCGCCGGTCCGCCGGTCAGCCGCGTGGAATCGTGCTCTTCGACGTGCACCTTCCAGATCTGCCTGCCGGTCTCGGCGTCAAGGGCGTAGAACCACCCGGTCATATCGCCGAACATCAGCGCGTACTTGCCGCCGCCGAGAGGCGCGGCGGCGATCGACGACCGCACCGGCCCGTTCGCCTGGAACACCCATTCAAGGCAACCCTGATTCGCGCGCATGGCATGAATCAGCCCGGCCGCGCTGCCGACGAACAGATGCCCGTCGAGCACGGTGGGCGCGGCAAACGCGGTGACGTCGCCATCGAACCCGAAAACCCACTTGAGCTTCAGGTTGCGCACCTGATCGATCGACAGCTTCGCCAGATCGGCCGACTGGAACCGCGCATTGCTGTCGCCCGGGCTCCAGCCGTTCCAGCCCACGGGCTTCGCGGAAAGCTTCACCGCGCGGTCCGAACAGAACGCCGAAGCCGGCGGAGCGCTCGCCGCCGTGTCTTTGCCCAGATAAGCCGCCACGGCGATTCTGTCCTCGCGGCTCATGGTGAAGGCGATCGCCATCATCGCACCCGAATCGAGCGCGCGCACGATGCGCGACTGCGGCATCGCCTGAAGCGCGGTGCGGTGCGGAATGCGGTCGCTCGTCTGCTCGTGGCAGCCGGCGCAGCGCTTCTGATAAACCTCCTCACCCGAAGGCGCCGCGAAGGCGGAAACCGCGACCAGCGGCAACAGGAACCCAATCCATCTCATGGGCCGCAAGTTATCACACGCCCGCGATTCCTGTCCAGGCGGTAAGCTGTCAGCCATGGACAAGAGCCGCACCGCCCTCCTCTGCATGGACTGCCAGAACGCCATCGTGGCGATTTACGGGGGCCAGCAACAG
>DASPQQ010000054.1:0-6136 GCA_035624885.1 Bryobacteraceae bacterium
ACTTTTTGCGCCAGTAGAGCGGCACGGGAACCACGGCATCGAACGGGATCTCGGGAGGCAGCGCGCGATCGAGCAAACGGCCCAGAGGCCCGGCGAGCGGCTTCATCCCGGAGTACTTGAAAAGGTGAATCAGCGTCCGCAGCGACCCTTCGTAAAAACCGAAGCAGGCCGCATAGTCGAACCGCACCATCCCGGACCGGCAGGCCGCGCAGACTCCCTTCTCATCCAGCGGAAACCTGTTCAGAAACGGGGTGTTGCAGAGCGAACAGAAATATTCGGCGTCAAGCGGCGCGGGCGATTCGAGACAGGTCCGGCAGACCGGAACGCGCGTGAACTTTTCGAGGGGTTGATGGCAGACCCGACAATCGTCGGGAAAGAACAGCGAAAAAAGTCCGTGGGGAATCCCGCGGAGGAACTCGGAAGCAGCCGTCAGTGTTACCTGGCTACTTGAGAAAGCTCACCCCCGCCAAAGGAGTTCTGGCCGCAACAGTCCTCTCCACTCTCCCGGAGCCGGGGAGTGGCGCCAGTTCGCCGGTCTTTCCGACACAAGCTCGGCTGGAGCGCCATACAGGCCCTAAGTCTGAGTTTAGGTAGGCCGGATCGGGGTTGTCAAATCCACCTGCCCGTCAGAAAAGGCTCGCCGCCGCGGCCTTCGCGAAAACGAACAGAACCCAGAGGATAAACACCGCGCCAACACCCGTTCCGGCGCTGCACCTTGTGACCTTCGAAAACCCGTAACCCAGCATCCCGATGGCGAGAAAGCTCAGCAGATCGATCGACGACATCACGCTGTAAAGCCCCTTGCCGGCCGTTTCTTTGTTCAGGAAAACGCCGGCGTTCGTGGCGAGCAGATTGGTCAGGTCGAGCGCGGTCCGATCCGGAGAAGCCACCAGCACGAGCGTTGTCATCAGCCCCGAAATCAGCCAGTAAGGCAGAAACGCCAGCGCGACCATCGCCAGCACGGTGCTGAATTTCGGCTTCTTCTCCACCATGAGCGCGAAGACCATCAGGAGTCCCGCGACCACCAGAACCGTCAGAATGCCCGTCGACGCCGCGCCCGCATAGCTGAAGTAGGCGGCGTTCGAAGACGCCACGCGATCGAGCGCGCGCTGCATCTGCTCCGGGCTCAGGTTCGTGCCCGCAAGCCGCTGCCGCACGATCGTCTCCATCCCGACCAGGTTCACGACCGCGGCCGTGCTCGCCACCAGCACCGCGATATCGGCAGCCAGAGGCAGAATCCAGGCCGCGGCGCGATCGCCCAGGCTCGCGAAGAGTTTCCCGGGTTGATAGAACACTTCCGCGATGGTCAGCATCGGCTTCGCAAGTCTATCACCGAAATCATTGTTAAACTCAAGCGAAAGGAGCGCGTCTGGCCGAACTCGAAATCAAACCGACCGCTGCCCAGCGCACCCGCAGCGTCGTCGTGATCGCGATTGCCGCCGCCATTGCGGCCACGCAGGCGCTCCTTCTGATCGGCGGCGGCGGAGAGCTTCTCGCCCGCCGCACCGTCATCACCACCTATATGCCGGATGGCACCGAACTGGCGGGTTACTCCATCGTCCGGCTGGGCGGCATTCCCATCGGCAAAGTAAGCGACGTCTCGATATCCGGCGACCTCGACCCGCGGCGCGCGGTTCGCGTCCGGATGCGCGTGGTGACCCGCTTCCTCCGGAGCATTCCGGTCGACTCCCAGACCAGGATCGGCAAAGACACGCTGGTCGGCTATCCTTTCATCGACATCATCCCGGGCAGGAGCCGCGCCAGTCTTCCGGAAAACGGAGGGCTGGAGAGCGAACCGCTGCAGCAGGCCCTGATCCGCGCCGACCAGATCCGCGCGCTCGAGGCCACGTTCCACGGCCTCGACGACCTGCTTCGCAACGTCACCTCACCCAGTTCGGGTATCGGCAAGTTCATCTACGGAGAGGAGGAATACGACGGCCTCGTGAGGGACGTGGCGGATTTCGCTCGCGGTATGCATGCTCTGATAACACCCCGAAGCGCCGCCGGCCAGGCCTTTTACTCGATGGAGCTTTACGACGCCATCAGCCGCCGCGTCCATGCGCTCGATCAGACGCTCGCATCCATTCAATCGGGCAACGGAACCGCGGGCCGGATCTTTGTCGACCCGGACGTTTACAACAACATGGTTCGCACCGCGACGGATCTGCGCACAACGCTCGCGGATCTGAATGCGAATCCATTTCTCGCCGACGATCAGACATACCGGAGCATCACGAAGATGCTGGCTTCTGTCGATGCCACGTTCGCTTCCATCAACCGGGGTGAAGGCAGGACAGGGGAAATGCTGCTCAGTCCGCAGCTCTATGAGTCGCTCAACGGGCAACTGCGCGAGATACAGTCCCGCCTGCGGGATCTGCGCGGCAACCCGAAGAAGTATCTGCGTTACAAAGCTTTCTGACGAATCCGAAATCCTTATGAAGAAACTGGCATCGTTTGTCGCGCTGGCAGCGGCCGTGTCCCTTCCGGCTGCCGCGCAGACGAAATTTTCGGTGTTTGAGGCGAGCATTCCCGGCATGCGCGCCGCCATGGAGCAGGGGAAGGTGACTTCGCGTGAACTCGTCACCCAGTACCTCACCCGCATCGCGCTCTATGAGGACAAACTGCACGCCGCGCTCACCGTGAATCCGAAGGCGCTCGAGGAAGCCGATGCGCTCGATCGGGAACGCGCCGCCGGCCATGTGCGCGGCCCGCTGCATGGCATCCCGATCGCCGTGAAAGACAACATCCACACCACCGACATGCCGACCACCGGCGGTGCGCTGGCCTTCGATGGCTTTGTCCCGCCCTACGAAGCCACGCTGGTGAAGAATCTCAAAGACGCCGGCGCGATCATCATCGCCAAGACGACCATGACCGAGCTCGCCAACTGGGTTGCCGGTGCGCCCACGCCCATGCCGGCGAACTACAACGCCGTCGGCCGCTACGGCTACAATCCCTACGACCCGCGCCGCGACCCGCGCGATGCAACCGATGACGGCCGCCCGGCGCTGCAGACCGGCGGATCGAGTTCGGGAGCGGGCACTGCCGCGAATTTCTGGGCGGGCAATGTGGGCACGGAGACGTCGGGTTCGATCCTCAGCCCGTCGAATCAGAACATGCTCGCCGGCATCAAGCCGACGGTCGGCCGCGTAAGCCGGTACGGCGTCATTCCGATCACGGCCGATCAGGATACGCCGGGCCCGCTGGCAAAGAGCGTTACGGATGCGGCCATCCTGCTCGGCGTTCTCGAAAGCGCCGCGCCGGACCCGAACGATCCGGCAACCGCAACCTGCATGCCGCCCGCGGGCCGCGATTACACCCCATTCCTGAAGGCCGATGCGCTCCAGGGAGCCCGCATCGGGGTGCCGCGCGCGTTCTTCTATGACAAGGTCACGGCTCCCGGCGGCAAAGAACCCGTGGGAGGCCTGACCCCCGCGCAGCTCGAGGCGATGGAGGATGCCATTGCCGTGCTGAAACAGCAGGGCGCGATCGTCGTGGATCCGATCGAAATCCCCAGCATCACCAGCCAGGATCCGGACAGGAACTTCCTGAGCTGGGGCACCTGCGGCGGCGCGAACAACGGCAAAGGCGAAGACGCCAATTGTTCGGTGGTTCTGAAATACGGCATGAAGCGCGATTTCAACAAGTGGCTGGAATCGCTCGGCCCCACCGCGCCCGTCAAAACACTCACCGAACTGCGCATCTGGAACATCACGCATACCAGGGCCGGAGCCATTCGCTATGGCCAGTCGAATCTGGATATCTCGGATGAAATGGACGTCGAAGCCGACCGCGCCCGCTACCAGCTCGACCGCGCCAAAGACATCCTGCTCGCCGGCGCCAACGGCATCGACGCCGCCATGAAAGCCAATCAGCTCGATGCTCTGCTGTTCCCGGGCTCGAATGGCGCGGCCATCGCGGCAAAGCCCGGCTACCCCACCGTGATCGTGCCGTTCGCGCTGGTGCCGAACGAACCGCAGGCGGCATTTCCCGAGGGCTTTGACGCCGGACCCGCGCCGTTCGGCGTGAGCTTCACCGGAATGGCCTGCAGCGAAAGCCGTCTGATCGAACTCGGTTACGCGTTCGAGCAGGCGACGAAGAAGCGCGTGCCGCCGCCTTCCGTGCCGTAAGTGCGGCCGAAACGCGATTCGCGCCTTTTCCCGGGGTGTTAGTGTTAGGAGCATGGCTGGCGGCTTGAAGGAATTTCTGTTGCGGGGCAATGTAGTCGATCTGGCGGTCGGCGTGGTGGTTGGCGCGGCTTTCGGAAGCGTGGTAACGGCGCTCACCAAAGACCTGATCACGCCGCTCATTGCGGCGGTGGCCGGCAAACCCGACTTCTCCGCTATTCAGTTCACCGTGAACGGCAGCAGGTTCATGCTGGGCGATTTCATCAACGCGATGATTTCGTTTCTGCTGATTGGGACGACGGTTTACTATTTCGTGGTGGTGCCGGTGAACGCGCTCGTCGCGCGGACGAAGAAAGAACCGCCTCCGCCCGACCCCACCACGAAGAAGTGTCCGGAGTGCATGAGCGAAATCGCGATTGGCGCGAAGCGCTGCGCATTCTGCACCAGCCAGCTTTCGTGATGAAGCCGCCTGAGCGCCGGCGCGGGGCGTCGCGATGCCGCAACGTCCGGCTCCATGCGGGCCACCCGCGCCACCGTGCTACGTTGGAGTTTCCAAACGATTTCAGGGTTCCCGCCGATGACTTACGACCACGCCGTCGCGCGTCTGATCGACCACACGATCCTGAAGCCCGAAGCCACGCGGGCCGAAGTGTCCGAGGTGTGCGCCGAAGCCCGTAAATACGGCTTCGCCAGCGTCTGCGTGAACCCGTTCTGGATTCCTCTGGTGGCCGCCGAACTGAAAGGCACCGAGGTGAAGGTCTGCTCCGTGGCCGGATTCCCCTTCGGGGCCACGACCACCGCGGATAAGGTCGCAGAGACGCTCGGTGCGATTTCGAACGGCGCCTCGGAAATCGACATGGTTCTCAATATCGGCGCGCTTCGCGGCGGCGAGAACGGCGTGGCCGGGGCCGACATCCGGGCCGTCGCCGAGGCGTGTCACGCCCACGGCGCCATCCTGAAAGTCATCCTCGAAACCGCGCTTCTCGACGACGATCAGAAGCGCACGGCCTGCCGCCTTTCCGTCGCAGCCGGCGCTGACTTTGTCAAAACCTCCACCGGCTTCAGCAAAGCGGGCGCAACCGCGGCGGATGTCGCTCTCATGCGCGCCGAAGTCGGCCCCGGGATCGGGGTCAAAGCTTCGGGCGGCATCAGAACGCTCGAAACCCTGCGCGCCATGGTCGCGGCCGGCGCCAACCGGATCGGCGCCAGCGCGAGCGTCGCCATCGTTGAGGCAACGGCTCGGAACCAGTGAAGCGTCTCGGCGAAAAGGAACAGAGGACGCGCGGCGCTCGCCGCGCCTGGACCTGCGGCTTCAGAGACTGTGTGAGAACTGCGCTCAGGGCCTTTGCTCCTGCAGGAGCCGCTGAGGAAAACCGGGACAGACTCCTTTTTCGCGTTACAAAACTTCTGCGTGAGAGCCCGGACGGCGCGAAAAAGGTTGTCTGTACCGGATTTTCCGGACCACGCTCGCAGCCGGATACCCGTGAACCGGAGTTCTCACACAGACTCTTCAGCCGCGGCCTGTCGCTCCACAAGGACGCTAACCTTATGACCGGAACGCTTTACCAGCCATGGCTGCACCGCGCGTGAAACCGGCAGTCAGATTCCGGGAACGCAGCGAGCTTCTGGATTTCCTCCTGGAGGTCGCGAGCGTCGCTTCGGAAACCCTCGATCTCGACGGGCTGCTCGAGTCCGTGGCGGCCATCGTGCGCCGCGTCATCCCCTGGGATCTCTTCGCCATCCTTCTTTACAGCGAGAGGCGCAGGGACCTGCGCATCCGCTATGGCGTCGGTCATCGCGAAGAGGTCATCCGGAACGCCTCGATCCCGCTCGGCGAAGGGATTGTTGGCGCGGCCGCGGCGCAGAAAGAACCGGTTCTCGTGCCGGACGTGCAACTCGATCCGCGTTATCTGAACAGTTCCGATATCGTGCGCAGCGAACTGGCGGTCCCGATGATCGCGCGCGGACGTCTGGTTGGCGTGATCGATATCCAGTCGACCCGCGTCGGT
>DASPQQ010000055.1:0-4780 GCA_035624885.1 Bryobacteraceae bacterium
GTAGTAGTCGTTCGAGAGGAACGCATCGGCGCGGAGTTCGAGGAAGTGTTTGAGAGTCGCGTTGTCGGTCGCCTTCGCGGCGTCGCGGAGGAGGGCGGCGAGCGCCGCGAGGTCCTGTTTATACGCCTCCGCATAGGGAACAGCGCGGAGTTTGCCATCGGCGCCGCGCGTGATCACCGAGAAGAAGCCTTCGGCGAGCGTGCGGGCGCCGGGCGACAGCGTCTTCGCCCAGGCTTCGAACTCGGCTTTGGTGATGTTCTGCGGATAGAAGTTTGCGCCTTCCGGTTTGCGCGGCGGGACTCCGGGCAGGAAAGCCTGATGGTCATCGAGATCGGACCACGGGCCTTTGTTGAGCTCGAAGTATTCGTAGCGGGCGCGGCCGAGCGGCGTCTGGTCGCGCCGGAGTTCGGCTTCCATCCCGGGATTGCCGCTCCAGATCTGCTGCAGGAAGAGATGGTTGATCAGCCGGCCGGCCTCGATGAGCCTGGCGAGCGCGGCCTTGTCGCCGGCGGAGAGCTTTGAGGTATCGACGCGCAGCGAGACCGGCGCGTAGCGGGCGGTCATTTTCTGCAAGTCGGCGAGCGTGACATCGGCGGCGGAAACGAGTGAGGACATAAGAATCGCGGCGAAGACCGGGAAGAATCGGCTCCTCATAAAGAACCAGATTAAACCTTGCCGGGTACGGGAACTATATCCGGGTGGATGCAGTGTAACGAGGCGTATCCCATGAAATAAAGTACGCTTGAGCTGCACATGTACTAAGGGGAACTGTGACCTACTTCACCCTCGCGCTGTTAATCAGTGCACTCCTGATGGTGGTCCCGACGGTCTGGTCGCTGCGCCGCTGGCATGCGCCCGGTGCGAGACCGTTTTTCATGCTCGGGCTTGCGGCCGCAGCATGGACACTGACGGAGGCCGGGGCGCAGATTGCCCAGACCGATGCATGGCAGATCTGGTTCGACAAGGTCAGCTACGTGGCGGCGTTCACTCCTCTCGCCGCGCTCCTGCTCGCGTTAGATTACCGCTCGCAGCTCGACCGGCTCAAGCCCATCCACTGGCTGGCGATGATCGGCATCCCGACGCTCACCCTGATCTTCGCCCTCACCAACGATACCCACCATCTGATCTGGACGCAGTACGGTTCGGTGCGCGTCAACGGCATCCGGTTCCTGAACGTGAAGTACGGCCCGTGGTTCTGGGTCTTCGAAGTCTACGCGACGGTTGCGGCGCTGGGCGGAACGGTTCTGCTGGCGCAGACGCTGTGGAGTTCCACGAAGCTGCAGCGCTCGCAATCGGCGCTGATCGCCGCGGGCATCTTCGTATCGTGGGTTGCGAATACGGCTTACACTTTCCGGATCGGACCGTGGCCGGGGCTCGATCTTTCGCCGATCGGCTGCGCCGTTTCGGCCGTGCTCTGCGTGCTGTCGCTGCATCGTTACGGTCTGTTCGACCTGATCCCGGTGGCTTACGACACGCTGGTGCAGGGCCTCGGCGACGCCGTGATTGTGGTCGATAACCAGAGGCGGCTGATTTATCTCAACTCATCGGCTGCCGGGGCTTTGCATCTGAGCGACAGGAACCTCGGCGAGATGTTCCGGCCGCCGTTTCTGACGCCGGACGGCCTGCCCTCCCGCAGTCTTTCGGCGCTCGAGCCCTGCGAGACGGTCAGCTGCCAGGTCGAGTGTAACGGCATGGTGCGCTATTTTGAGCTGTCGATTTCGCCGCTGATCCGGCAGGGATGGGGCGTGAAGGCGGGCGAGCGCGGGCGCGTGATTCTGCTGCACGACGTGACTTCGCGGCAGGTGCAGCAACTGGCGCTCGAACTCTCGCAGGATGAGCTGCGGCGATCGAATCAGTCCCTTTCGACGGTGAACAACGAACTCGCCGAGGCGGTTTCGCGCAGTGAAACGCTGGCGGCGGAAGCAGCGCGCGCGCAGGGTTTTCTCGAGCGCATTCTCACCGCCACGCCGAACATCGTTTATATCTACGACCTGAACGCCGGCCGCTGCGTGTACATGAACCAGGTGGTGGTTTCGGCGCTCGGATACATGCCCGAAAACATGATGCGAAGCAGCGCGTGGATGCGGCCGGGCATTCACCGGCGCGACAGGCAGACGCTGCGCAACCACCTCGCCATGTGCCGCACTCTCAGGGACGGCGATTTCCTCGATATCGAATACCGCGTGCGCCATGCCAACGGACAGTGGCGCTGGCTGCACAGCCGGCACTGCGTGTTCACCCGTGACGCAGCGGGAAACGTGACGCAGATCCTCGGGACGGCCGACGATATCACCACCCGCCGCTACAACGAATCCGTGGTGCGCGAGCAGGAAGAGCGCTGGCAGCTCGCTCTGCACGGCAACAGCGACGGGCTGTGGGACTGGGATATCGTGCGCGGCGTGACTTACCGTTCCACCGGCTGGCGGCGCATGCTGGGCTACGACGAAGACGACCGTGAGTGCTTCGCCGACTGGCGCACGCTCGCCCATCCGGAAGACATCCCGCGTGTGGAGTTCGAACTGCGCGAGCATCTCGACGGCAAGTCCGAACAGTTCGTCTGCGAATACCGGCTGCGCGCGAAAAACGGGGACTGGCGCTGGATGCTCGACCGCGGACGATCGATCCGCGACGAGCAGGGGCGCCCGCTGCGCATGGCCGGCTCCCAGACCGATATCACCGATCGCAAGCTTCTCGAACAGCGGCTCGTGACCGAGGCGCTGATGGACCCGCTCACCGGCCTGCCGAACCGCCGGCACCTGCTCGCTCAGCTCGATGAAGCATTCCGCAAGGCGCGCAGGGAATGCACTCCGTTCAGCGTCGCGGTGGGCGATATCGACCGCTTCAAGGCCATCAACGACACCTGCGGGCATGCCGCGGGCGACCGCGTTCTCACCGCATTTGCCGATATTCTCCGGCCCTGGCTGCGCCTCGGCGATTTCGCCGGGCGGCTGGGCGGCGACGAGTTCTGCGTCTTCTTCCCGCGCAGCACGGCTGCGAGCGCGCGCCGCGCGCTCGAACGCGTGCGGGAACAGTTCAGCGAAATGGTTTTCGATGAGCCCGGGCGCGTCCCCTTCTCCGTCAGCATTTCCTTCGGCGTGGCGGAGCTGACGCTCGAAACGGAAAGCGAGCGTCTGCTCGAGGCGGCTGACCGCGCGCTTTACCGCGCCAAACAGGAAGGGCGCAACCAGACGCTCGCGTCGATGCCCGCCACGCAGCTGCCGCGCGAAGCCATCAACTGAAGCCGGGTTTGCAATGTACCTGCGCCTATAGAGTCTGTGTGAGAACTCCGGTTCACGGCTATTCGGCTGCGAGCGTGGTCCGGAAAATCCGGTACAGACAACCTTTTTCGCGCCGTCCCGGCTCTCACGCAGAAGTTTTGTAACGCGAAAAAGGAGTCTGTCCCGGTTTTCCTCAGTGGCTACTTGCGAGCAAAGGCCCTGAGCGCAGTTGTCTTTCGCGACAGCTGTCGCGCTGCTAATGCGCGCGGTCGGCTTCGGGCTGCTGGCCCAGTTCGACGCCCGCGGGCGCGATCGGGAGAGCAACGATTTCGCGTTCGAGAGCGATGCGCAGCACTTCGTCCATGTGATCGACAAAGTGCAGCTTCATCACGTTGCGGATGTATTCGGGGATATCCGGAAGGTCCTTCTGGTTGTCCTTCGGGATGATCACTTCGTTGATGCCGTGGCGGTGCGCCGCAAGGAGCTTCTCCTTGAGGCCGCCGATGGGCAGAACCTTGCCGCGCAGCGTGATTTCGCCGGTCATCGCGATATCGCCACGCACCGGAATCTTGGTGAGGGCGCTGCACATGGTGGTCGCCATGGTGATGCCGGCCGAAGGACCGTCCTTCGGGATGGCGCCTTCCGGAATGTGCAGATGAACGTCGAGATTGCGGTAGAAATCGCGCGTGAGGCCGAGCGTCAGCGCGCGCGAACGGATATAGCTGAATGCCGCCTGCGCCGATTCCTGCATCACGTCGCCCAGCTTGCCGGTGACCGTGAGCTTGCCCTTGCCTTCCATCAGGATGCACTCGGTCGACAGGATCTGGCCGCCGACTTCGGTCCAGGCAAGGCCGGTGGTGGCGCCGACTTCGTTGTGCTTTTCCGTGGTGAGATCGCGGAATCTGGCGGGTCCCAGCAGTTCCGTCACTTTGGCCGCGTTGATGACCACCTTCTCGGACTTCGTCTTCCTGTCCGCGCCGACAAACTTTCGCACCACCTTGCGCGCGACGTTGCCGATTTCGCGTTCGAGATTTCTGACGCCGGATTCGCGCGTGTAGTACTGGATCAGCGCGGAGAGCCCTTCATCGCGGAAATCGATCTGGTCGCCGGAGAGGCCCGTCGACTCCATCTGCTTCTTCACGAGGAAGCGCTTGGCGATTTCGAGCTTCTCGAGTTCGGTGTAGCCCGAGAGCCGGATCACTTCCATGCGGTCCTGCAGGGCCGGCGGAATGGTGTGGAGCACGTTGGCCGTCGCGATGAAGAAGACCTGCGAGAGATCGTATTCGACGTCGAGGTAGTGATCCATGAACATGTAGTTCTGCTCGGGATCGAGCACTTCGAGCAGCGCCGAAGACGGATCGCCGCGGAAGTCGGTCGACATCTTGTCGATTTCATCCAGCATGAAGACGGGATTGCGCGTCCCGGCTTTCTTCATCATCTGGATCACCTGGCCCGGCAGCGCGCCGATATAAGTCCGGCGATGGCCGCGGATTTCGGCTTCATCGCGCACGCCGCCGAGCGACATGCGGACGAACTTGCGCCCGGTGGCTTTCGCGATCGAC
>DASPQQ010000056.1:0-12147 GCA_035624885.1 Bryobacteraceae bacterium
GACGTGGCGATATGTGGAGCGGCCAATCCGCGAATCGCGCCCGGCTCCGCGCCTCGTCAGCGTTCTCGCCGCCTCGGTACTGGTGACCGGCGCGGTTGGCTTTGCCATCTACCGCGCGGACGGGCTGGACTTCCGGTTCCGCAGGGAACGGAGAATTGTGGCTGCGTTATCGAATTACGACTATTTCAGTGGCACAACCGAACGGGCGAAGTGGGGTCCGGAGAGCTGCTTTATTCTCGACGCGCCTGCCGATGCGTTCGAGAAACGGGGCTGCGCCACGGTCCGGCATCCGGATCGTCCGCTGGCCATGCTCATCGGCGACTCTCACATGGCCTATCTCAGCGTGGCGCTCAAGCCCACGCTCGAGGCGCGCGGATTTGAGGTTCTCATGCTCACATCGAGCTTTTGCCCGGTCCTGCGCGAGGAAGCGGTGGACGAGCGCTGCGCCGGAATCAACCGGTTTCTCAGGACACGGGTTTCAGCCCTCACGCCGTCCGTTCTCGTCGTCTTTGGAAACCACGTGTGGTACACCTCGGAATCCGAAGGGCTGAAGACGCACTATGGGCGTGATCTTGCGGGGTTCGTCCGCCAGGTCCAGGGTTCGGGGATCGGGCGGGCGATTGTGATCGGGCAGATGCCTCTCTGGCAACGGGCGCTGCCTTCGCTTCTGGCAAGAAGCGCGCTTCGCAATTCCGGATCGATTCCAGCCCGGAGTTTCAACGGAGTCTCGCATCAATCTCTGGATATCGATGCAACCCTCGGGAGCGAGGATTTCGGGCCGAGAGCGAGTTATTTTTCACTCCGGAACCTTCTCTGTAACAGCGATGGTTGTATGACGATGGTGGGGCCGGACCCGGAGAAGGATTTGATCGTCTATGACTATGGGCACCTCACGGCCTCTGGGGCGCGCTATGTGACCGAGCGGCTGCTGCCGGCTATCCTGGTGCGGCCCCGGCGGCGCTAACCGAGCAGGCTGATGCTGCTCTCCGACTGGCTCTGGTACTGCGCCGAAAGATCGGACATCAGGTTCGAAAAGGCGGTCTGCGCAGCCTGCATGTCTCCCTTCTGCAAAGCAGCGGAGAGATCGTCGAGGTCCGTGCGGATCGGCGCGGGCAGAGGCAGACCGATGAACTGACTGCCCGGGGACGGCCCTGATCTGCCGCCCGGAACCTGCGCGGCCATGCCGCTGTCGCCGGCTGCGACGGGCGCAGTGATGGGCGCGAAGTCCTGCTGATAGGCGTTACTCGCCATAATTCCAGCAACGGACATGGGTCAACCTCCTTTCTCGTGAAACTGGAACTTGCTGAGCTTTCTATCGGCAGACCGACGGGAAACCTTTAAGCAGTAAAAGCTGTCAGGTAGGATGGGTTTGACGCCCACGCCTTTTACCTTCATCGACCTGTTTGCCGGCATCGGCGGCTTCCGTATCGCTCTCGAAAAACTCGGCGGAGCATGCCGCTTTTCGTCGGAGTGGGACCGGCATTCGCGCAAGACATACGAAGCCTGGTTCGGCGAAGCGCCCTCCGGCGATATCCGGAACGTGAAACCGCAGGATGTGCCCGCGCACGATATTCTCGCCGCTGGTTTTCCCTGCCAGCCTTTCTCGATTGCCGGGGTTTCGAAGAAGAACAGCCTCGGGCGCAGCCACGGGTTTGAGTGCAGCACGCAGGGGACTTTGTTCTTCGATCTGGCGCGCATCATTCAGGCGAAACGGCCGCCGGTGGTCTTCCTCGAAAACGTCAAGAACCTGCGCTCGCACGACCGGGGGCGGACGTGGGCGGTGATCGAGGAAACCCTCGAAGAGCTGGGGTATTGGGTGTTTGCGGATATCGTGGATGCGGCGGGATGGGTGCCGCAGCATCGCGAGCGCGTGTACATCGTCTGCTTTGACAAGACCCGGTTCCGAAAAGTGCCGTGGTTCCGGTTTCCGGCCGCAGAAGCGACGCCAGTACTGCGGGACATCCTGGAAAACTCGCCCGACCCGAAATACACGCTGACCCCGCATCTCTGGAATTACCTGCAGAAATACGCCGAAAAGCACCGGGAGAAGGGGCACGGATTCGGATTCGGGATCGCCGATCCCGATGGCATCACGCGCACGCTGAGCGCGCGATATTACAAGGACGGGTCGGAGATCCTGATCGGCCAGAACGAGCGGCCGCCGCGGCGGCTCACGCCCCGGGAATGCGCGCGGCTGATGGGTTTCGACCGCTGGTGCGAGGAGAAGATCGTGGTTTCCGATACGCAGGCCTACCGGCAGTTCGGCAACGCGGTTTCGCCGAAAGTCGTGGAGGCCATCGGGCGCGAGATCCTGAAAGTATTGCGGCCATGACGGACGTTCTCTCGCGCGCGCAGCGCAGCTACAACATGTCGCAGATCCGCGGGCGGGATACGAAGCCGGAACTGCGCGTGCGGAAGATGCTCCACGCGCTGGGTTTTCGCTACCGGCTCTATGGGAAGAAGCTGCCGGGCAAACCGGATATCGTTTTCGCCGGCGCGAAGGCCGTTGTCTTCGTGCACGGCTGCTTCTGGCATATGCATCGCTGCAAATACGGCAAGCCGGTGCCGGCGACGAACAAAACGTTCTGGGCGGAGAAGCGGCGGTCGAACGTGGAGCGCGACAGGCGCAACCGCAAGGCACTCAAAGCCGAGGGCTGGCGGGTGTTCGAAATCTGGGAATGCGCGACGCGGTCGGAAGAAAGGCTGGCGCGGAGGATCGCGCCTCTGGTCGAATACCTCAGCGGATGTAAAGAAACAGCGTGTGGCTCCGGCCCTCGCCGTCGTCGGGAATCGTGACGGTTTTTACCGGCATCCAGCCGCCGATTTCGAAATCGTGCGCGACGATGCGCGTACCCTTTTTGAGCTGTGCTTCGAGAATGGGCCGGACCTTGATGTTCGATTCGGGCAGAAGATAGACCGTGAGCAGGTTCGCCGACGAATAGTTCTGCTTCAGGATGTCGCCGTTGATGATGTGCGCGGTTTGCTGCAGGCCGAGCTGTTTGATTTTCGCGGTGCTCTGGACAACGAGGTCGTTATCGAGTTCCACGCCGGTCGCGTCCGCGTGGTACTTGCGCGCGGCCATGATGACGATGCGGCCGTCGCCGCTTCCGAGGTCGAACATCTTTTCCCCGGCCTTCAGTTCGCCCAGCTCGAGCATGCGCTCGACGATGGTTTCGGGCGTCGGATAGTAGGGCGCCAGTTTCTCGCCGGCCTGCTGCTGGCCGAAGGCAGCGAGCGCGAGCAGTCCGATGACGAGGGTCTTTTTCAGCATGTTTCTCTATTCCATGACCGACGCCCAGCCGCGGCGCGTCAGGTCCCAGATAATGATAACGCCCGCCGCCGCAGCCACGGCGAGGAAGAGGGCGCCCGTTACAAACTCTTTCAGAACGATCTTCCCGATGCCAAACAGCGCGCCGTAGATCAGAGCGCAGCCGCACAGCCAGTCGAGCAGGCTCCAGGCGAGGTCGGTGGAGGGTTTGACGTCCGGCGCGAGCCGCGCGACCCGCGCCCAGCCGGCCCGGGAGGGATGGACGCGGCGATAGAAACCGACGAGCGTCTCGTCGGATTCGGGCGCGGTCAGAAAGGTCACGGCGAGCCAGACGGCGGTGGTGATGGCGACGGTGATCAGGATGATCCAGGCGAAATCGATGGGCTTGTCGCTGTCGAGGCCGCCGGCGGTCTGGAGGGCGATCGAACAAACGAACGCCGCGGCCATGGCGGAGACTTCGCTCCACGCGTTGATGCGCCACCAGTACCAGCGCAGGATCAGGACCGCTCCAGTTCCCGCGCCCGTCACGATCAGCAGCTTCCAGGCTCCGGCGATCGAATCCATGTAGTGGGTGATGACGGCGGAGATGATGGTCAGGATCACGGTGGCGATCTGCGAAATCGCGACGTAATGCCGTTCCGGCGCGCTGGTGCGGAGGAAGCGTTTATAGAGATCGTTGACGAGGTAGCTCGCGCCCCAGTTGAGCTGGGTGCCGATGGTCGACATGAACGCCGCCGCGAAGGCCGCGACCATCAGGCCGCGCAGCGAGGCCGGCAGGTAATCGATCATGACCTTGATATAGCCGGTTTCGGGATCCGCCAGATGCGGGTAGAGGATCACGGAAGCCATCGCGGTGATCACCCAGGGCCACGGCCGCAGCGCATAGTGCGCCACGTTGAACCAGAGCGTGGCCAGCAGCGAATTACGTTCGTCTTTGGCGCAGAACATGCGCTGCGCCACATAGCCGCCGCCACCGGGTTCGGCGCCGGGATACCACGTCGCCCACCAGTTGACCGCGATGTAGACGAAGAACGTGATAGCCGGCATCCAGACGGAGTTGAGATCGGGGACGAAGCTGAGGAACGGGCCGCCGAGCTTCGCTTTCATGATGCCGATGCCGCCCACGGCGCGCACGGACGCGACGGCGAGTACGATCACCATCCCCATCTTGATCGCGAACTGGAAAAGATCGGTGACCAGCACGCCCCAGAGACCGGAGAGCGTGGATACAAACGAGGTGAGCGCGATGATGCCGATGACGATCCAGAGCGCGGTGTCTTTATCGACGCCCAGCACCAGCATCAGGATTTTCACCATCGCGAGGTTCACCCAGCCAAGGATGATGCAGTTCATCACCACGCCGAGATAAACGGACCGGAAGCCGCGCAGGAAGGCAGCGGGCTTGCCCGAGTAGCGCAGTTCGGCGAGTTCGATGTCGGTGGTCATGCCGGAGCGGCGCCAGAGGCGGGAAAACAGGAAGACCGTGAGCATGCCGCTCGCGACCATGTTCCACCAGAGCCAGTTGCCCGCGATGCCGTTGCGCGCCACAAGGCCGGTGACCACGAGCGGCGTATCGGCGGCGAAGGTGGTGGCGACCATCGACGTGCCCGCCAGCCACCAGGGCACGTTGCGGCCCGAAAGGAAGAATTCGCTGATGTTCGACCCGGCTTTACTTTTGTAATAGAAGCCGATCAGAACATTGAAGAGAAAATATCCGGCGATGATGCACCAATCAACCGAGGTGAGTTTCAATGCAGGCCTTCCGGGTTTTCAACCGGCCCTGCGCAAAAGCCTGTGGAAAACGTGCGGCTGAGTTCTGTCATCGCGCCGATTTGACATGCTCCCGTAACATCGTGCACATTTTTACAGCAGCTCCGCTCATTGCATTGTAAATCGTTGTACGGAGGCCTGTTAGCGCCGCCATCATCGCTCGTGTCACGCGAATTTTGCAGCTAACTCCAGACCCTTTCGGCAGGTTGTGACTTTCTGCACAGTTCGCACGAGGCTTCATCGGGATAATAGCTGGCTTCGAGCTGCGCGAGGTAATAGAAAGGCTGGCCGCTCAGATCGCGGACCTTCGGCGTGGGGCTGTAAATAACGACCGCAATGGCGACGATTGTGGCGCCAAATCCTTCCATCAGGGCTTTGAGCTGCGCCATGCGGGTGCCGGCGCGCAGAATGTCATCGACCAGCACCACCAGCTCGCCCTTCCGCGGCTGGATGTACTGGCGAAGCCGCATGGAGCCATCGGGAGCATCTTCGGCCCAGTAGACCTGCTTCGCCTGCAGCGCTTCGCAGACGCCGTAAGCCACCGGCAGGCCGCCGGGCGCGGGCGAGACGATGGAAAGCTCCGGAAGAATGGCGCGGATTTCCGGATTGGCGCGCAGCAGACGGCTGAGCGAGACGCTCAGCATTTTGGCGTGCTGGTAATGGCGCATCGCGATGGGCACCTGCAGATATTCGGCCGAGTGCAGTCCGTTGGGAAAGATGAAGTGACCGGTGCGCAGCGCACCGGTCTCGCGGAGGATGCGGACTGTCTCGTCGTGAGTCGGGAGCAGGTGCATTGGTGGTCTCGCCCTTCAGGATAGACCTTTAGTTCGCTTTTCCCGACATGACCTGCGGGATGGTGCGCAGGATGATGCGCGCATCGAGCGCGAGCGACCAGTTATCGATGTAGCTCATGTCGAGCCGCATCCAGGTTTCGAAGTCGAGCTTGTCGCGGCCGTTGACGGCCCAGAGGCAGGTGAGGCCGGGACGCATGCGCAGGCGGCGGCGCTGCCATCGCTGGTATTGCGCGACCTCGCTCGGAATGGCGGGACGCGGGCCCACGAGCGACATATCGCCGCGCAGCACGTTCACCAGCTGCGGGAGTTCGTCGAGCGAGAAGCGGCGCAGAAAACGGCCGACGGGCGTGAGGCGCGGGTCGTTGGGGATCTTGGTGACGATCGCCTTCGGATTCAGGTGCGCCACTTCGTGCATGCGCTGTTCGGCGTCGGCGACCATGGAGCGGAACTTGTAGAACGTGAATCTGCGGCCGTTGAGCCCGCAGCGGATCTGGCGGAAGATGACCGGGCCGGGTGAGGTGAGCTTGATGAGAATCGCGACGATGAGGAAGACCGGGCTCAACAGAATGAGCGCGACGGAAGCCAGCACGACATCGATCACACGCTTGACGAGGAGAAGGACTTCGTCATCCGGCGTGGCCGAGTAAGTGAGCATCGGCGTTTCACCCACGCGCTCGAGCGCGATGCGGCTGTTGACGTGGGGGAAGAAATCGGCGGCGATGCGGCTGCAGACGCCTTCGTCGTCGCAGGCGAGCAGAACGTCTTCAAGCGACGGCAGCAGATCGGAATCGACCGCGAAGTGGACTTCGTCGATGACGTGGCGCCGGATCAGATCCTGCAGCTCGCCAAGCGGGAAGACGGGATATTCCTTCGCGGTGAAGGTTGTGGTGAAGGGCGTTTCGCCGGGACAGGCGAGGAAACCGAAGATGCGCAGGCCCTGTTCGTAATAGCTTTCGAGCGCGGCCGCGAGACGCTGCGCGCGTTCGCCCTGCCCCACGATTAGCACGTAGCGCAGCACGCCGAATCTGCGGCGCATCACCGGGATCAGATTGCGCGCGACCAGACGGAAGACGAGCAGCAGGAGCCAGCTCAGGAAGACGAAGCTGAACAGGAAGACGCGGCTGATATCGAGGCGCAGCGAGAATTCGAGCAGGATGAGCGCGATGGCTTCCCAGGCGCACTGGCGGAAGGAATCGGCGAGGATGGTGCGCGGGCGGCCGGCATCGACCTTGCCGTAGATGTTCTGCCAGTAGCCGATGGCGACGCAGGTGATTGAGGAAAAGCCGAGCAGAATGACGATCTGTTCGGTGGTGAAGTAGAATTCGCGGTCGAGATGCAGTTCGCGGCGGAACGTGTAGGCGAGGACAAACGCCGCGACAGTGAGGACGACGTCTGACAAACCGAACAGAATCTTGAGCTTGCGTTGAGCGCTGCCGAACACGCTTCTTCTATGTTAGCGGGTTCCGGCAGCGCGATGCTACAATTCAGGACTGAGGGCGCGTAGCTCAATTGGCAGAGCAACTGACTCTTAATCAGTAGGTTGTAGGTTCGATTCCTACCGCGCTCACCAGCTCCTCTTTCTCGAACAACTCATATCCCGCAAGAGCGAGACGAACCCGCTCCCCGAGCGCTATCCTGAGGTGTTCACCATGAAAGCGACTCGCCAGCTCCACGAACTGGGCCAGAGCCTCTGGCTCGACAACATCACCCGTGAAATCCTCGATAACGGCACGCTGCAGCGTTATATCGATGACCTCTCGGTCACGGGACTGACATCGAACCCCACCATCTTCTACAACGCGGTCAAAAGCAGCGCGGCGTACGACAGCGCCATCCGCGAGCGCTCGCAGCAGGGGAAATCGAGCGAAGAGCTGTTCTTCGAGCTGGCCCTCGAGGACATCACTCGCGCTTCCCGGCTGTTCCGTCCGGTGCATGAGCGCACGGCGGGCGTCGATGGCTGGGTTTCTCTCGAAGTTTCTCCTCTGCTCGCGCATGACCCGGCTACGACCATCCCGGTCGCGAAAGATCTGCACGCGCGCGGCGGCGTGCCCAATCTCTACATCAAAATTCCCGGAACGCCCGAAGGATTGCCGGCGGTGGAAGAAGCCATCTTCGCCGGCGTTCCCGTCAATGTGACGCTGCTTTTCTCGCGCGAGCAGTACGTGGCAGCGGCCGAAGCGTACCTGCGCGGCGTCGAGCGGCGCATCGAAGCCGGGCTGAATCCGAATGTCGCTTCGGTGGCGTCGCTGTTCATCAGCCGCTGGGATGTCGCGGTGAAGGACAAGGCGCCGGCGTCCCTGCGCAACAGGCTCGGCATCGCCATCGGCGCGCGCGCTTATAAAGCCTATTGCGGTCTGATCGCCTCCCCGCGCTGGCAGCGCGCCTTCAACGCCGGAGCGCGTCCGCAGCGCCTGCTTTTCGCCAGCACCGGCACCAAAGATCCCTCGGCATCCGACATCCTCTACGTGAGCGCCTTCGCTTCTCCGCTCACCGTGAACACCATGCCCGAAGCCACGCTCAAAGCCTTCGCCGACCATGGCGAAATTGCCGGCCTGCTTCCATCCGACTGCGGCGGCTGCGAAGAGACGCTGGCGCAATTCACGGCCGCGGGCATCGATATCGACGCCCTTGCGCTCCGCCTGCAGGATGAAGGCGCGAAAGCGTTCGTCGACTCCTGGAACGAACTCATGGGCATCATCGCCTCGCGAAGCGCCGAACTGGCCACTGCCGGGAGCCGCTGATGCCGGAGACAACGGCCTGGCAGGCCCTCGAATCGCACTATGAGGCGATCCGGGGCATGCACCTCCGCGACCTTTTCGCGCGCGATCCCGGGCGCGGCGAACGCCTCACGGTCGAAGCTGCGGGACTCTTCCTCGATTATTCGAAGAACCGTATCACCGATGAGACCATCGCGCTGCTCATGCGGCTCGCCACGGAATCGGGACTGCGCGAGCGCATCGACGCCATGTTCCGCGGCGACAAAATCAACGTCACGGAAAACCGCGCGGTGCTGCACGTGGCACTGCGCGCGCCGAGGGGTGCGTCGATTCTGGTCGATGGCGGGAATGTCGTGCCGCAGGTGCACGCGGTTCTCGACAGCATGTCGGCCTTCGCGGATCGCATCCGCTCGGGCGAGTGGAAGGGCCACACGGGGAAACCGATCCGCAATGTGGTGAACATCGGGATCGGCGGGTCGGATCTCGGGCCGGTGATGGCTTACGAAGCGCTGCGCCATTACAGCCGGCGCGAGCTCACGTTCCGGTTCGTCTCGAACGTGGATGGAACAGACCTTGCCGAAGCGGTGCGCGATCTCGATGCCGCCGAAACGCTGTTCATCGTTTCCTCGAAAACCTTCACCACGCTCGAAACCATGACCAACGCGCATTCGGCGCGGCAGTGGCTGCTCGCGGGTCTCGGCGGCGATGAAACGTCGGTTGCGAAACATTTCGTCGCGGTCTCGACCAATGCGAAGGAAGTGGCGAAATTCGGGATCGATACCGCGAACATGTTCGGCTTCTGGGACTGGGTCGGCGGACGCTATTCGATGGATTCGGCGATCGGCCTTTCGACGATGATCGCGGTCGGGCCGGATGCGTTTCGCGAACTGCTGGCCGGATTCCACGAAATGGACGAACATTTCCGCACCGCGCCGTTCGAAAGGAATCTGCCGGTGCTGATGGGCCTCATCGGCATCTGGCACGCGGATTTCTTCGGCGCGGAAACGGTGGCGGTGCTGCCTTATGAGCAGTATCTGAAGCGCTTCCCGGCTTACCTGCAGCAGCTCACCATGGAGAGCAACGGCAAGTACATCACGCTGCGCGGCGAACGCGTAACGCACGCTACCGGCCCTGTCTACTGGGGCGAGCCGGGCACGAACGGCCAGCATTCCTTCTACCAGCTCATCCATCAGGGCACGCGGCTCGTGCCCTGCGACTTCATCGCGTTTGCCCAGCCACTCAATCCGCTGGGGCCGCATCATGACATGCTGATCGCCAACGTCTTCGCGCAGTCGGAAGCGCTGGCCTTCGGCAAAACCGCGGAACAGGTGAAGGCCGAAGGAACGCCGGAGTGGCTCGTACCGCACCGCGTCTTCGAAGGCAATCGGCCATCGAACACGATCCTCGCGGAGAAACTGACGCCCTCGGTTCTGGGAAAACTCGTCGCTCTCTACGAACATTCCGTTTTCACCCAGGGCGCGATCTGGGATATCAACTGCTTCGACCAGTGGGGCGTGGAGCTCGGCAAAGTCCTTGCGCAGCGCATCATTCCGGAACTCGAGAGCCAGTTGGAACCCGAATTGCGTCATGACAGCTCCACGAATCATCTGATCCGCAAATATCGCAGACAAAGAACATAAAAACATATTGATAAGGCGATGTTCCGAGTTTTATCAATTATTTGTTAACCGCACGCTAAAAATTTCCTTTGCGTATTGACTGTCTGATTCCTTACGTGTATTTTGTATATCTCGGAGGGTTGGGGTAATATTACTCGACTGCTCGAAGAGTAATAGGGACGCTTGACTCTCGGACTTTGGCATGCTCCAGGTGCGCCTGCCAATGAACATTCGGAGGGAGGAAAAGTGAAACGCCAATCGATGAAGTTTCGAATCTCTTCAGCAGGTCTTTCCGCGGCCGCTGTGCTTCTGGCAGGTTTCCTGGCTGGCGCCAGCCCGGCTCGTGCCGAGGTGGCGAACCTCTGCCCGAACTCGGCCACCTTCGGCGGATTCGGCGGCACGGAAACACCGTTCTCCGGCACGCAGGATTTCGTGTGCGGCACGAACAGCGGCGAGACGATCGCGATCCCGGTGGATACCAATTACGCCAAGCTGCAATGGAATGCGTCGAACACGGCAAATTACCCGACCATCGATCTGGGTGAACTGACGGGCCTGAGCGCGTCGGTCAACTTCGTTTCCGGTCAATCGAGCGACAGCCCGTACTTTCTGCTGGCGTTTCAGGATCCCTCAGCCTCACTCGGAAACGGCGTGGTCTCGACCGATCAGCTTCTTGCGATCGAGTTCACTTCTCTCGGCATCAGCGGAGCGGGCCAGACGACCATGACGCTCGACCCGAACTCGACCCCGCTTGTGCTCTACGACAACACGCAGGGTTTCTACATTCCCGGCTACGGCCAGAGCAATCCGCACACTCTGAACGCTATCCTCAGCTCCGATCCGGCGCTTGTGACCGACGACGTCGAAGGCACGTGGCTCGCCATCGGTCTGGCTGGAGGCTGCAGCGCTCCGTGCGGCGAGTCACTCGCGGTCGACACAATGACTGAGAGCTACACGCCGGAACCGGGCACCATGGGGCTCATGATCGCCGGTCTCGGCGCGGCTTACGCGGCCCACCGGCGGCGCGCCGCAAAACGCGCTCCGGGCGTTTAGCCGCCGCCATCTGCCTTTCAATTGCCTTCGGCACGCCGTGCGCCGAAGGTACGCCTTTTTCGGCGTGGGCGTTGTCGATGTGTGGGCACGTGAAGTTTTGTCGCCACCGACGGCAACGGGGCCCCGTGCAACACCTGCGGATCGGGGTTGATGCCCGCTCCGGCGACGCCGCCGCTCGGCACTGGCAGCGCGAACGTGTACGTTCCGGTGAATTCCGGCGGCAGCACCGGGGACGGCGCTGAGGCGATCGCCACCACGTCGCTCGACGTACAGCCGCTGAGCGCGCTGACCTCGCTCAGTTACAGCACCTGCGTCACGGCGAATAACGGCCAGCGGTTCCCGTATCTGCAGCTCATCAGCGGCTGACCGCGATGAATCAATGGCAGACCTGGAGCGCGCTCACCTCCAATCCCATGACGGGCGGCTGGTGGGATGCCCTCGGCAATTGCACCCCAGGCGCCCCGGAGGGGTCCTCCACCCCCGGGGTCTGTTCGCTTGCGACGCTCGAAGCGCTTCTCCCTTCCGACGCGACCATTTCGGCCGACTGGAACAACAACGGCGGCGTGCAGATCCTCATGGGTTACGCCGATCAGAGCGTTCCTTACAACGGTTACGTGGATAACGTCACGATCAACGGCACGACTTACGATTTTGAGTACGCGCCGGAGCCGGGCACGGTCTCGCTCCTGGCGATCGGTCTGGCGGCCGCCGGCGTCTGGCGGTTGCGCCGCGCGCGATCCTCGTAATCTCTACTTCGCGGATTCAAAAAGAGGGGCGACCGCGGCCCGTGCGGCGGATTTCGGATCTTCCTTCAGGGCGAGCTCGTATTCCCGTCTGCCGCGGCCGGGGTCGCCGGCCTTCGCCAGAACACCGGCCAGATGGTAGTGAGCCAGCGGACGGTCCAGCCCCCTGGCGGATTTCTCCAG